>JBAVWD010000310.1:0-7598 GCA_049697655.1 Anaerolineae bacterium
ACTCTATCAGGCCGCCCAGCGGGAACTGGTCGAACGGAAGCGCGCGGAGGGGGCGTATCGTGCCGTCGTCGATCACTCGTTGCAAGGCATATTGGTCCTTCAGGACAACAAGATCATCTTCGCCAACCAGGCCGCCGCCGACATCGTCGGCTGTTCCCCTGAAGAACTGCTCGCCCTGTCGCCTGAACAGGTCAGAGATTTGGTGCACCCGGACGATCAGCAGCTCGTTTGGGGGCGCTTCCGGGATCGGCTGGCAGGCAAGGTGGTACCACCTCGCTACGAGTATCGCGCCATCCGCAGGGACGGCAGCGTGATCCGGGTGGAGATGTTCTCGAATCTGGTCGAATACCTTGGGCGACAAGCCGTGCAGGCAGCCATTATCGACATTACGGAGCGGAAGCGCGCTGAGGAAGCACTGCGCCAGAGCGAGGAGAAATTCCGCACGCTCTTCGAGGACTCGCGAGACGCCGTGTACATTACCACGAGAGCCGGCGATTTTGTGGACGTCAACGATTCGTTTCTGGCCCTCTTTGGCCTCACCAGGGACGAGTTGGTACACATGAAGGCCAGGGACCTGTATGCTCAACCTGAAGATCGTGGGGGCTTCCAGGCTGAAATAGAGGAGCACGGAGCTGTCCGAGACTACGAGCTTCGGCTCAAGAGAAGCGATGGCACCATTATAGACGCACTACTGTCGACAACGCTGTGGCGGTCCGATGACGGCGAGACCCTCGGATACCAGGGTATCATCCACGACATCACCGAGCGCAAACGGGCTCAGGAGGAGCTACAGCAAAGTTACGGGGCGTTGAGTAGTGCATTGGGGGGAACGGTCAAAGCCCTGGCAGCATTGGGAGAGATCAGGGATCCGTACACGGCGGGCCATCAGCAGCGAGTGTCCTGGCTGGCCTGCGCCATCGCGGAGGAAATGGGCCTTCCTGAGGAGCGCGTTCAGGGGATCCGCTGGGCTGGGCTGGTGCACGACATCGGCAAGATTCAGGTGCCGGCCGAGATCCTCAGCAAACCCACGAAACTCACCGACATCGAAATGCAGATGATAATGGCCCACCCTCAGAATGCCTATGACATCCTCTGCACGGTGGAGTTCCCCTGGCCTGTCGCCGACATTGTCCTGGAACATCACGAAAGGGTTAACGGCTCTGGCTATCCACAGGGGCTTGTCCAGGCACAGATCCTCCAAGAGGCAAGGATCCTCGCCGTGGCGGACGTAGTTGAGGCCATGGCCTCCCACCGTCCCTACCGGCCAGCCCATAGTCTGCAGGAGACCGTGGATGAGATCGCTTCCCGCGCGGGCATGCTGTACGATGCCGACGTGGTGCAGGCCTTTTTGGCGCTACTGAAGGACGCAAACTACGATCTGAGATCCCTGACCAACGCGCCACCGTGGTTTGAAGAGTAGGACCTCGGGGCCACATGGGGCCTGAGTCTCGCCTTGGACTCGCGACCGCGCTGCCCCTCTGCCCTCCACCACCCTCCACAGGCGGCTCGATCTCGCCGTGCGTATTGACGTCCTCTTCTGGCGGGGCTATAATCCCTTCAGGAGGGCAGTGTCTTGAAGGTACTGGTCACTGGCGGCGCGGGTTTCATTGGCTCCCACGTGGTGGACGCCCTCGTAGCAGAGGGTCACCAGGTGCTGGTCGTGGACGACCTCTCCACGGGAAAGAAGGAACACCTGAACCCAGAGGCCACCTTCTACCAACTGGACATCCGGAGCCCAGAGTTGGAGGACGTCTTTCGCAGGGAGAAACCCGATCTGGTCAACCATCATGCAGCCCATGTGGACGTGCGGCACTCTGTGGACGACCCTCGCCACGACGCCGATGTCAACATCGCCGGCTCCCTGAACTTGCTGGAATGCGCCCGTCGGTACGGGGTCAGCAAATTCGTCTATGCCTCCAGCGGTGGCGCCATCTACGGTGAGCCGGAGTATCTCCCCTGCGACGAAAGGCACCCCCTGAACCCCCTCTGCCCCTATGGAGTGAGCAAGCTGACGGTGGAGAGCTACCTCTTCGTCTACGGCCACACCTACGGGCTCAGGTATGTCATACTCCGCTACCCCAACGTCTACGGACCCCGCCAGGACCCCACCGGGGAAGGAGGGGTCGTGGCCATCTTCGCCCGGCAGATGGTTCGCGGGGCAGGCGTGGTCATCAACGGCAGCGGCGAACAGGTGCGCGATTTTGTCTACGTGGACGACATCGTTTCCGCCAATCTCCTCGCCCAGGGCCTTCTCACTGGGCAGATCTACAACCTGGGAACGGGGGTCGGCACCTCCATCAATCAACTCTTCGCCAGCATGAAGAGTCTGACCGGCTATGCCCAGGAGCCCGTCTACGCTCCTCCCAAGGCAGGTGAGACCTTCAAGATCTACCTCGATGCCAGCAAGGCGCGCACGGAGCTGGGTTGGCAGCCAGAAGTCGGCCTGGAGCAAGGGCTGCGGGCCACCATCACCTCCTACTCATGAACCCCCAGGAAGCATGCTGCCAACCAAGACAATCCTCCCCCTTGAGGGGGGAGGATAGAGGTGGGGGTGAGTCCTTTCACCCTCCCCTAACCCCTCCCCTCCAGGGAGGGGAACCTCCTGTCTTGTCCAGACAGGCGGGCTGAACCAACCCGCACCCTTCGATACGCGCCCTCACTCCGTTCGGCCGCTACTCAGGATGCTTTCTTGTAGGGGCGGCCCGGCGGGTCGCCCCTACCTTACCCTCCCGTAGGTTTCAAACCTCCGGAACAGTTGTTGAGGAGGGTAAAGGGTAGCTTCGGGCCCCCCTGCTGTGCTATAATGTCCGAAGCTTATGCACGGAGAGGCAGTTCATGTCAGATGCCAGCAAGCCGAATACACGGAGGGTCATGGTCATCGGCCTCGATGGGGCCACCTTCGATCTTATCCGCCCCTGGATCGAGGACGGCACTATGCCCACCCTCCGGAGGCTCATGAACGCCGGCGCCTCGGGTGTGCTCACCTCCACCCTTCCCCCCATCAGTTCCTCGGCCTGGGTATCCTTCGCCACAGGGAAGAACCCGGGCAAACACGGACTGGTGGACTTCGTCCACCCACGACCCGATTCCTACCAAATCTCCATCGTCAGCCCTCAGCAGCGCGCATCCCAGGCCATCTGGAACCTCCTCAGCGAAGCAGGGCGCAAGGTGGGGATAGTGGGCATGCCGGTCACCTATCCACCCGAAGAGGTGAACGGCTACATGATCAGCGACTTCCTCACCCCCAGTGCCAGCGATGACTATACCTACCCCTCATCCCTCAGCGACGAGCTAGAGCAGGCCGTGGGCGGCTTTCCCCTGCTCCCGGATGAGAGATACCGCTCCACCAAGTTCACCGACAGATTCATCGCCGACATGGTGGCCGACGTCGAACAAAGGCTAAAGGGAGCGCTGTACCTGCTGGACAACAAGGAATGGGACTTCTTCTTCTTACTCTTCTGGAGCAATGACATGCTCCAACACGAGACCTGGAGCCTCCTGGACCAGACTCACCCCTCCCACGACGCTCAGAGGGCCGCTAGATACCGGGACCTGGTGGTTGACTTTCATCGCCAACTGGACCAGGCGGTGGGTCGCCTGGCGGAGAAGGCCGGGCCCGACGATCTGGTCGTCGTGATGTCGGACCACGGCTTCGGACCCGTCCATAGCTTCTTTCTGGTCAACAACTGGCTTCGAGAGATGGGATGGCTCCAACTGAAGCAGCGGCCAACGACCAGGCTGAAATACGCTCTCTTCAGGCTCGGGTTCACCCCCTTGGGGGTGTTCCACCTGGCCAAGGCCTTGCGGTTGGGCTTCCTGCGGCGTCGCTTTCGCTTCCAGAGGGGCGGCGGGCTGATGAAGCGGCTCTTCCTCTCCTTCGCCGACGTAGACTGGGCCCGCACCAAGGCCTTCGCCGTGGGCAGCTTTGGCCAGATCTACATTAACCAGGCCGGCAAGCGTCCTCAGGGGATGGTCCAGCCTGGCCAGGAGTACGAGGAGCTACGCGAGAAGATAGCGACCCGCGCCCTGGAGATACGCGACCCTCGTACGGCATTGCCGGTTGTGGAGCGAGCCTACCGCAAGGAGGAGATCTACTCCGGCCCCCAGGTGGAAAAGGCCCCTGATCTGGTGCTGCAATCTAGGAACTGGGAGTACATGGCCTTCGGACACGCCGATTTCGGCGCGCCCCACGTCGTGGAGCCCATCGTCGGCATGTCGGGCCATCACCGGCCCGAGGGCATAGCCGTGCTCTCGGGGCAAGGCATCAAGAGCGGCGCCACTCTACAGGACGCCAACATCACTGATCTGGCTCCGACGATATTGTACGCCATGGGAATTCCCATCCCCTCCGACATGGACGGGCGCGTCCTCACCGAGGCCTTCGCCGCTGACTACCTGTCTGCGGTGCCGATCCGATACACCGACGAGCTGTCTCAGCGCCCGACCGGCGAAGACCAGTACTCCCTTGAGGACGAGGAGGAGATCAAAGAACGACTGCGCGGCCTGGGATACGTCGGCTAGAGGGACCGTCGCTTGAGCAACAAGACACGACTTATCATCGTTACAGTCATCGGCTTGCTCCTGCTCGCCCTGGTCCTGGTGAGGGTCGACCTGCGGCGGATGCTGGACACCCTCGCTGCGGCCAACTACATCTACCTGCTGCCGGCCCTCGCCGCCCAGATGCTCTTCTTCGTCGTCAAGGCCTGGCGCTGGAGATACCTCTTCCCCTCCGACCGGCGTGTCCCCTTCGGCACCCTATTCGCCACCACCCTCGTCGGCTACTTCGGCAATCAGATCATCGGGGCCAGCAGCGGCGAGCTACTCCGTTCCATCGTGCTGGGGCAAAAGGAAAGCTGGAGCAAAAGTGCCACCCTGGGGACCATCTTCGTGGAGCATATGTGGGATATCCTGGCGCTGTGTCTTCTCCTGCTGGCCATGCTGTGGATCGTACCTTTGCCGCCCCTGGTGCAGACCGTGGTGCAATCCAGCGTGCTGGTCCTGCTTCTGGGTGGTCTCGTGGTGGCTCTGCTGTTGTCTCGAGGCCAGCGGCCCACCAGGCTGGTCGGTGCCATCGCCAACAGGCTATCGGCCAAACTCGCCCAGCGCATCGTCGGCGTGCTGGAGCGCTTCACAGAGGGGGTGCGCGTCATGCAGGAGTGGAGACGATCACTCCTGGCCCTGTTCCTTACCTTTCCCCTCTGGCTTATCCTGACTGTGAGCTACTATTGTCTGGGACGGGCCGCGCTGATCCCTCTGGGCCTTGGTCCCTACCTGTTTCCCGTGGTGGTCATCGCCCTTGCCGCTACCATCCCCAACCCTCCCTGGAACGTGGGAATGCTGGAGATACTCTCCATCACCACCCTCGGGGTCTTTGGTGTAGCCAGTAGCCAGGCCTTGGCCTTCGTGGTCCTCATGCGTTCGATGCGCCTGGTGCCCATCATCTGGGGATACGCGCTCTTCTCCAGAGAGGGCTACGGCCTTCGGGCGCGATCCGAGCCAGGCCTCCAAGCGGAACATCCCAGATAGCACTGCCATGGCCAGGAACATCCTCATCCTGATGTGTGACGCGGGCGGCGGCCACCGCAGCGTGGCCGACGCCATAGTGGGTGGGCTGGAACACCTATTTCCAGGTCGCTATGACATCCATCTTGCCGACATCGTCGCCGAGGGGTACCCCTTCCCGCTGAGCACCGCCGGCCGCCTGTACGGCCCCGTCGTGGACCGGCTCCCCGGTCCCTACGGCTTTCTCTGGCACTCCTCGAACGGGAGACTCCGCTCCGACTATCTCTTTAGAGTTGTGGCCCCGCTATCCTTTGACAGAATCCAGGAGATAGTGCGCAGCACCGAGCCGGAGGTCATCGTCTCCACCCACCCCTTGGGGAACCACTCCGTAGCCTGGCTGCGCGAACGCCTCCAGTGGGGGATGCCCCTCATCACCGTGGTCACCGACCTGGTCACCATTCATCGTTGTTGGCTGTGCCCGGCAGTGGACATGTGCCTGGTACCCACCGAGCAGGCGCGCCTTCAGGCCCTGGACGCCGGATTCGAGACGGACAAAGTCAAGGTCATCGGGCTGCCCATCCACCTGAAGTTCGCGCGTGCCCCTCGCGACCGGCAGCAGCTCAGGAGGGAGCTCGGGCTAGGGGAGGACAAGCTCACCGTGTTGGTCATCGGGGGCGGTGAAGGCATGGGCAACCTGTCTTCCGTTGCCAGAGCGGTCGCCCAGGCGGGACCGGACATACAACTGGTGGTGGTGACTGGAAGAAATGAGGCACTCAAGGGCAAACTGGAAGCAGTGTCCTGGGAGGTGCCCACCACCATCCTCGGCTTCGTGGACAACATGCCCTCTCTGATGCACTCCGCAGACCTGCTGGTAACCAAGGCCGGGCCCAGCACCATCAGCGAGGCGCTTGGTTGCGGCTTGCCCATGCTCATCAGCGGCGCCTTGCCGGGGCAGGAGGACGGGAACGCGGAATGGGCGGTAGCAACCGGCGCGGCCCTCTTCACACCTACACCCCAGGAGCTGGTACTGGCCCTCAGGGAACTCGCCGGGAACGGGACAGAGACCCTGGCTCACATGCGGCAGAAGGCCGGTGAAGCTGCCCGGCCTGATGCAGCCCTCAACGCCGCAAGACTGATAGACCATGTCGCTGACCGTACGGCATAAGGAAACCAGCCTCCAGTCAGACCTTAGTCCTGGGGAGGGCCTCTCCTCGGGAAGTTGACCGGCATGTTCATAACCAGAAGCCTGAGAGCCAAGACTCTGCTCTATGTCCTGATTCCGACCGCCCTGGGACTGTTGGCAGCGGACGACGACCCTCCTCGCCGCCCTTTTCTTCGCCCTGATGCACTCACCCCTGCACTGGCCTTTCGCCTTCCTGTTTGGGATAGTGACAGGGTACTACTACGTACGAGAGCGTAATCTGATACCGCTGATGATCACCCACGCCATAGTAGACTTCTGGAGTTTCGGCTGGTTCCTGTTCCTGCGCTAGGAGAGGCCGACGCGCTGCAACGGATTCGTGCGAGCCCTAAGTCGTCCCCTCCTGGCGGGTCAAGAGGCGGAAGTCATGCTCGGATATCTCTCTGGTGGTCAACACAAGCCACCCCCAGTTGTCGTGTTGTCCCTTGTCTGCGTAGGCATCCATGCGCGCTCTCAGGTGCTCGTCGATAATTGTAGGATTGCCCAGGAACAGATTCTCGCTGTCTACGTCAAACACCCACGGATAGTGACCGGGATGGATGATCGCTGGGTGTTCCTCTCTTCTAGGCAGCGACGCGACTCTGGCGTAGGCAACAACTCCTCTCCTCGTCGCGTAGAAACAAATCCAATCCCCGGGCTGCACCTGCTCTCGGGCGGTTATCCCCTCGCCGAAGGCGTAGATATGCTCCCGGCCAACCAGATTTCTAATGCACTCTTCGGCACTCTCCACTGGATAATCCTTGACCGGAGTAATCCAGTATCTCGCGGACTCTGTATTCACAATCCCGGCGTCTCGCATGCTCACCTCCTTGCCTCGCCCCTCTTGTCCACCCTCTCTCGCCTTTCCCTCACCTGTATCCATTCGTCCTCGCAGAGGGGATCGTACGTCTCAACC
>JBAVWD010000311.1:0-7149 GCA_049697655.1 Anaerolineae bacterium
CCCGTCAAGGGGCTGAACGCCCCTGTGGCAATCAGTTCGAGATCGGACACCGAGGTAGGGCTGAGATCGACCTTCTGTAGACTGGTCGCGTGCTCCAGTGCCGCTTCTCTCAATACGCCACGCAATACACGATCAACCAGCATGCCACCATGGGGGGTAGATGCTGCCCCGTTCCTCGTCATACTACAACAACCTCTTTCCTTGGGAGTGGCTGTGAGCCAACTTTCATTTATACTCCAAGGAGAGTCTATCCGCAACTCGCACCCTCTCCCCGGTCTACGGCGAGCCCACGGCTGTAGGTCACGGCATCCACTGGAGTGGCGCGGATCACAGCCCAGCTCTCAGTGCCCACCGTAAGCAGTTCCTGCCCGCTGGCGACGTAGAGCCTGCCTCACTCCTCGTCGACGGCGACGGCATAGAAGTCGGCCAGGTGGTATTCCCCGTCTCCCACCAAGGAGACCATGACCTCCCCGCTGCGGCCATCGACGACAGAGATCTGCCATCTCGGCGCAGTGCTGAGATGGACCGCACAGGCCTGGTCGGTGGCCCTAGCGTGAACTACCCCGCAGGCCGAGTCTGCCATAGTCACTCCTCCTATCGGATGAGGTTATTGCACCATCCTTGTACCAGAGGAACACCGGACTTGGCCGTTGTCTTTGTCACTACGGGGTAACGATCTGTTGGCGCAAGCAGACACAGCGCTTGACGCCGGCCAGCAGATCATGGTATACTATAGTAGGTACCCCCAGGGGGTATGGCGCGGCGAACAGGTGGAAGACGCAGGCTCGGCTTTAGGGGCCACGGCCGGCCACCGAAGCACGACAATGGAACCAGGTTTCAGCGTGGACTGCGATTGCCGGGTCGGGCGCAGACCTTGTGCTCCTCTTGCACAAGTGCACTGGGGGCTCCGTGATACATCTGGGTTTGTCAGGAGGTCAGCACCACATGCCCATCTATGAATACCGTTGTCAGGAGTGCGGCGAGAAGTTTGAAAAACTCATTCGCAGCAGCACAGACCAAACAGAGCTCTGCTGCCCCGGCTGCGGCAGCAAGCAAGCAGAGAAGGTCCCGTCTCTATTCGGAACCAGCGGCTTCACCACCACGCCCAACTTCACTTCGTCACCGGCTGACTCGTGCCAGCCTTCAGGTTGAGGCATTTGATCCTTCGAGAGCCGTTGGCTCTCGTCGTACAGCTCGTTAAGAAAGGCGGCGATGCAGGAAGTCTCACCCTCCACCAAGCAGGATCTCGTGAACAGACTGAGCAGGATTGAGGGCCAAGCGCGAGGGGTGCAGAACATGCTTGACCAGGGGCGAAGTTGCCAGGAGATCCTGCACCAGCTGCTCGCCATCCGCTCCGCTGCCCATCGGGCAACTCTGCTGCTGGTCCAGGACCATGCACTGGACTGTCTGCGCCGTGCCGACCAGTCTGCGCCCAATGAGGAAAGCGTCGAGAGCTTCATTCGGGCCCTGGCGGGGATGCCTTACTGAGTCCCTATTCCGCCACGACGGGCAAGGTGTGGAGGGCATGCGGAACAATGAGCACTTCAGCATCCGAACCGTGCTTGCGCTCCACCAGCCGCAGTGCCTCGTCCATGTCCCTGGCCGGTGTCATCTTGACCTCGCGGACTAGTTCGGGCTCTTCACAACCAACTACCACAACCTCGCAGTACTCCAGGACTCTGGACAGCACAAAGGCTCGCTGACCGCCCGCCGGATAGCCATCCCTGCGCGCGCTTGCCACCACCTGCGACGGATCGGCGGCATACTTCATAATCTCGTAGAACCGCTTTTCACCCAGGCCTTGGCCCACACCCTCGGGACACGCCGCCGGCATGATGATGGTTCCACCCTGCCGAACCACGGGCGTGGGCGCGAAGAAGAGGTACGTCGGGACCCGCGAGGCCTGATAGAGATTGACATCTTTGGGATGTCCGACCCCGCCCACAACCACATCGAACTGCTGGGGAATCCTTTTCTCGTAGAAGCAGCGGGCACTCTGCACCAGCTGCCGGAAAGCCGACTCCGGCTCCCCCGCCGCTACCGACACCACTCTGCCCCTCTCATCCAGCACCACGTTCACGATGAAGCGCAATCCAGCCTTCAGAGCTATCTCGGCCACAGCCTCATGAAAGGGATTGCCTTCAATCCTCCCCAGTCTGGTGCCCACATGATCCAGCATCTGAGGGCCATGGGTCACCTCAATGGTGCGCTCTCCACCAGCTCCGATGGCCACGGCCTTTCGGCCGCCGCTGTATCCAGCATAGAGGTGCGGTTCCACGACACCGGTGGCTATCAGCAGATCGGCCTCGCAGGCCAGCTTGCTTACTATGGCAGGGACTCCGCTCGAAGTCGATCCCAGGTCCACCAGCTTGTCTGGGTCCGTAGGGTCAGAGTCCTGGACATTGTACTCCCTCACCACATCCAGCCCGAGCTTCGATCTCTTTTCCTCTTCGGTGCTCGGCCGGTGCATGCCCACGCCTACCAGGATGGTGACGTCCTCCCTTGCCACACCGGCGTCCTCAAGCTCTGTGAGTATTGGCGGTACCAGCAAATGATCCGGACAGGGGCGCGTGCTGTCTGTGACCACGATGCAGACGTTATAACGCGGACGTGCCAGCTCCTTAAGTGGCGCCGAGCCCACGGGGTTCTCCAGAGACTCACGGATGCTGGACTCCACGTCTGCCAGTGGCGGGACTTCGGCGTGCTCGGCTACCATCGCCTCCTTGAAACCAGATGGCAGGCTGAAACCCAGTTCACCCTTGCCGTAGGGCACGGTGTACTGTCGTCGAGACATCGAACCCTCCTCAAGTGGTCGCCAGTGCGGTTAGGATTATACCCGTCGCGGACTCTGCTGGCGAGGACTCGAGAGGAGGTCTCCCTGGACGAACCTTCGGTGCCAACCTACAATCTCAGAGCGAGGAGCGATTGCGACGGGACTGAGAGGGGAAGGACAGACTGATCAGCGATTTGGAGACGCTGAGACACTAGAGAAGCTAACCTTCGCCACGGGCTCACAAGGGGCCGTGCGCAGGGCCGCCAGCAGTTAGAACAAGAGGTTCTTGTCGCACAACAAGCCGTCTCGTGAGGTTCTGATTCGCTGATAGGGAGTTCGGTAAATGGGGTGGACCACTTCGGCCGTTATCTATGCCTAGACTCGCCCGTTGTTTGACACAATGCCTGTGCCACCTACCTGGGACGAACAGGGCCGTCCTACCAACGGACGGCACTATGAGCGTTCTTTCATATGGAAAGAAGCCTACTGCCGTGCTCTCCGACGCAAGGACGCGTATCCCGCCAGCCCGCTCCCCTGGAGCAGCATGGTGCCAGGCTCGGGGACGAACTCCTCTCCGGCCTCAGGCTCAGACCGCACGACGACCTGGAACTTTCGGCACAGGCTCAAAGGCAAGAAACACTCGCTCAACGCATTCCTCCTAAGTTGTCCCTTCCAATAAGTATGCTACCATTCTTCCTCGAATTCAGATCTGTACCGCCTTGGCTATTTTGTCCAAATGAAAGCTGGTATCGCCCAAGCTAATCTCCCAGGCTTTGGCGCGCTTGAAATAAAGAGGCAAGTCATGCTCTTCTGTGAAGCCAATAGCACCGTGAATCTGAATGCCTAAAGCAGCAATACGCTTAAACCTCTCATTAGTCGAAGACTTAGCCATGGCCACCTCTTGAGCTGCCGGAAAGCCTTCGCCAAGCCGCCAAGCGGCGTTATACGTCAGGAGGGAGCACCCGTCAACATCAACTAACATGTTAGCACAATAGTGCTGTATGGCCTGAAAACTACCAATAGGATGACCAAATGCCATTCTTTGTTTGGCATATTCTACTGTCATCTCCAGAACCTGTCTGGCACCACCAACCATCTCGGCACATTGAGCCACTACAGCTTTCTCCAGCACTTTGTCCAAGACAGGCCAGCCTTCATTGAGGTTGCCCAATATGCTTCTCCTAGGCACATTCACGTTATCGAAGATGACCTCACATTGCTTATCTCCAGCAATTGTCTTGAGCAAAGTACAGCTTACTCCTGGGCTCTCACGGTCAACCAAAAACAGAGTGATTCCGTCTTCAGATATCTCTGTTTCCTTGGTCCTAGCAGCACAGATAAGATAATCACCTATATGAGCGTCGGGGACAAAGAGTTTTGTTCCTTGAATAAGGAATCCTTGATCTGTTGGTGTAGCTTTGGTTTGGATCCCTTCCGCAGTATACGTAGCGCTTGGTTCAGTCAATGCCAAAGTGAGGAGTAGTCTCCCTTCTGCCAGTTCCGGCAAGATCTCTTTCTTTTGCTCCTCACTTCCAGCTTCAAGGATAGTCAACCCTCCAAGAACTACCGTAGAGAAAAAGGGACCGGGCAAGCAAGCCCGCCCCATCTCTTCTAGCAGCACTACGAAATCAAGGAAGTCTGCTCCAGCGCCGCCGTATTCTTCCGGAATGATCATACCCATCCATCCCATCTCGCCCATCTTCTGCCATAGCTGAAGAGGATGGCCTTTTTCATCTTTGACCATTTCTCGAACCAGACTCTTAGGACAGGCGGTGGCCAGAAAGTCTCGGGCTGTTTCACGCAACATTTCCTGTCCTTCTGTCAAATTGAAATCCATCGAAGGGCGCCTCCTTACCCCATATCAAGAACCTACCTATTGAGTGGGCAAGCCCAACCCCCTTACAGCTATAACATTCCGATCTATTTCGGAGGTACCTGCCATTATTGAATAAGATGCGGTATCAAGATAATAGAAAGATGGCCAACCGTTCAAGCAGGCAAACTTGGAACCCGAGAGTAACCCCCCATAGTTACCCAAGACTTGCATGCCAAATTCAGCCGCTCTTTGGGCCAGCTCAGAGTTATACATTTTGTCCATTGCCGCCTCATAAGTAGGTATGCTCCCCTTTTCCATCATCCAAATCGCGCGATAATGAATCAATCGTGCCATTTCACATTCTGCAAGCAATTCAGCCAGGCGATTCCTAAGTACGGGATCAAGGGGTGTGTGTGTCTGCTCAACATACTCTGACAAATGCTCAAGATAGCCACGAACCGAAGGGTAAAACATACAAGCGGCGCGCTCAAAATCAAGCGTGGCCATGCTCACATGCCACCCCTGATTCTTGCCTCCCACCAAGTTCTCCTCGGGCACACGGACATCGTCAAAGAAGACCTCAGCGAACTCGTACTCTCCAAGCATGTTCCGTATGGGCTTGACTGTAATTCCAGGGGTTTTCATATCCACCAAAAAGTAGCTTAACCCTCTATGTCTTACGAGATCAGGGTCCGTTCTAACTAGGATGAATCCCCAATCCGACAGTTGTGCTCCGCTATTCCAGGTCTTCTGTCCATTGATCACATAGTAGTGCCCTTCCTCGGTTGCTCGAGTTCTTAATGAAGCCAGGTCTGACCCAAAATCCGGTTCACTCAGCAATTCACACCAGTACACTTCTCCCCGGGCAATTCCGGGCAGATGTGCTTTTTTCTGCTCCTCGCTGCCAAAGTGGATAAGCGTCGGGGCAAGAAAAGTAACACCAATATGGTTTATCCCCGGGCAGTTGTGGTATAGCACTTCCTCATAAACGATGTTCTGTAACAATAGCGAATTCTGCCCCCCGTATTCCTTGGGCCAACTCAAAGATAGCCAGCCTCTGGCTCCGAGCTTCCGACTCATTGTTTTCATGAACTTCCATGCTTCACCATCAAGGCCATGAATTGAAGGGGCAAAGGTAACTCGAAAATGCCATCTCAACTCCGAAGGAAATTCCTTTTGTATGAACTCCCGGACTTCCTTCCGAAAAGCTTCTTCCTGTTGACCAAATCCGAAATCCACTCCCTGTCTCCCCTCTCTGTTCAAGTTCGGCCACTGGACCACCACCTAGTTGCTCACACACCGAGTGCTAGCGCAGTTCCTGCGTTTCTTTCCCTGCTCGTTCTGCCGCTTTCTTTCCTACCATGGCAGAGATTTCATCAGTTGTGCCTACACGTATGGCTCTGGCTGGACAAGCAGCTTCACAAGCAGTGTATCTCCACTCTCGTCTCCGCTCTTCAAGTCTATGAACGCACAGATCGCATAGCACCAGTCTACCATCGTAGAATTGCGGGGCCCCGTATGGACAAACACAGAGACAAGACTTACAGCCAATGCATTCATCCTCGTTGACCAAGGTTACACCGGTTTTGACATCCTTGCTAATGGCAGAGCGAGGGCAAGCTCTGATACATGGCGCATCAGGGCAATGTCTGCAGAGAATCGGCTGGAAGTACTGGCGGACCTCATCATCACCTATCTCGGGCCCAACCTGATATGCTCGAATCAACTCCGGCCCTTTCGGATTGCCAACTGGTGGGTGTACCGGGTAGGGTGGCAGGTTATGCTCCAGTTTGCAGGCCACTATACACGAATAGCAGCCAACGCACTTGTCTACATCAACGAGGATAGTCCGTTGCACTCACTCATCCTCCACCCTATGCAGTCTACAAAGCAGTGCCCTGAATGTCGCCGAGCCCATGGCAGGATCAAAGGGAAGGTCGTTGCTGGTCAGGACATTAGCATTGCTCCTC
The DNA here is from genome assembly GCA_049697655.1 of Anaerolineae bacterium. Lineage (GTDB taxonomy): Bacteria > Chloroflexota > Anaerolineae > UBA7937 > B3-Chlor > JAUVXJ01. The sequence goes on from JBAVWD010000311.1 coordinate 6,560, forward strand.
CACACACCGTGATCGGGTCCCGGCTCCTCAGGATACCACCACGATGCTTGGGCCATCACCACTCTGGGATCCATGCCCGTGAATAGCTGTGCTACCTGCTTTATTCTCCCCCTCGGCGTCTCAATCCACACCCACTCTCCCTCGTTGATGCCCAGCTCTGCAGCGGTCTCCGGGTGGACTTGGACCATCGGATACGGTTGTCTTTCGCGCAACCAAGGAACCTGGCGGTACTGTGAATGGAAGTAGTAGGGCAGGCATCCACAAACAAGTATGTGGATTGGTCGCAAGCGAAGGCAAGCCAGGACGTCGGCCTGCAGGGCTTGATTCAGACCCACCCACCGGCGCGGCGTGTTGCAGATGTGGGAGATCGCCAGTAGACTACTCCTGGAGGAGACAATGAAAACAGGCGGTTACGTCGGCAAGATACTGGACGTGGACCTCTCCGCGGGCACGCTGACCGAAGAAGGTCTCGATGAGAGCCTCTGTCGGCAGTACATCGGCGGCTATGGAGTGGGGGCATACCTGCTCTACCAACGTATACCCGCCGGCTCTGATCCCCTCGGGCCGCACAACATCCTGGGCTTCATGAC
>JBAVWD010000312.1:0-1721 GCA_049697655.1 Anaerolineae bacterium
CCTCCCCCGTCGCCGGCCGCCGTGTCGATTGTGCCAATCCCGAAGATCAGGTCTGTGGTCGCTGTCCCGCCGCTGTCGGAGGCATAGCAGCGCGCGCCCTGGCCGGCGCCCAGGTCGGTGGTCCACACTTGGCGCGCAGCAATCGATGTCGCTGACGTTACCACGATGGGCGTTCCCGGATTGGAGGTGTCGTACTTCTCGCAGGTGATGTAGATGTTGCCATTTGTGCTGAGGTTGTACAAGTAGAGGCGGGTCGGGTTCCCAGGCGCCCCGTACTCAGCCTGCATCACCCCCACCGGGCTCCAGTAGCTGCTGCCCCAGGTGCTGACCGGCAGCAGGCTCATGTCGCGCGACTCGTAGGTGTCACCGATGTCACCGGTGAGCAGCGCCACCTGGACCGGCTTGTCGGCCACCACCCGCGCGCCCTGGAGGATGCCTGTGACCAGGGTGCTGCCTCCTTCCTGCAAGACGACCTCGGTTTCGTAGGTGCCGTCCGCGTTCGCGTCGATCTGCACCTGCGTGTTGTCTTGGGAGGCCATGATCGTCAGCGCGCTGTACTCAAACTGGTACCGACTCGGGGCGCCTACGGCGCCGGTGTTGGAGCCTACCGGCGACTCGTAGACCAGGCCCCACTCTTCCGTGCTGTACATCTCGTGAGCATAGGCGTTCAACGTGCTGGAGCCACTGCCCCACACGGCGCGCGCCATGGTGACAAATGTGCTGGCGCCGACCTTGTCCCTGGCGTCAAACAGAATCGGGCCGGAGCAGTCCCATTGGACCCGGACGTCGTCGAGCGTCCAGTATTCGCCGGTCTCAAGCGCATCTAGCGAAATGAACCGCACACGGGTGTTCGTTGTGGCGTACCCTGAGATGGCGTAGCTCTTGGCGCCGGCATCCGTTGGGTTGTCGAACGTCTCCACGGTGGTGTAGTTCGCTCCCCCATCCGAAGAGGCCTGTACGGCGAGGCGGTCTTCGTTGGCGTCGATGCCATTCTGGCCAAGAGTGAAAGTGAGCGTGGCGCAGGCGTCCCCGGTCGGAAGGCTCACCCCGCGGTCAATGCTGTCGTTCGCCTCCGTTGCGCTGAAGCGCAGTTGGCCGCCGGTGATCAGGATGTCGCCAGCACCGGGGCCACTGGCGCCAGAAGGCGTCAATGAGATATCTACGTTATCGAAGTAGATATACTCGCCGGACTCGATCTGAGACGATACATAAAACCGCACTTCCGTGTCGGAGTCCATGTAAGCCGTGATATCGTGCGAGCCCGTGCCACTGCCCATGGTGCCGTTGATAGTCGCCAGTGTGAACCAGCCAGTAGTACCTGGATTCCGAACCTGGACCTGCACCGCATCGCCGGCTGCACCAGCATACTCCGAGAAACTGTATGATAGCGTAGCGGAAGTGTATCCGGATAGATCGGCTGCGCGGTAGATCGCCGTACCGACCGAGGTGGCCCAATAATAATGACCGAATCGCAAACCGTTGGTAGTGTCAATGCGGACATACCCAGAAGAGGCGCTAAGGTCATCGTTCACTTCAGTCCACGAGGTGGTCCAGGGGATCGAACCAACCGACAGGTTGTACGACTGGCTGGCGAATTCGTCGCGATAGTTTGGGTTGACGTCATCGCCAGTTTCCACCCAGTCGCTCGACCAGTTGGTGTTCCCGTCGTTGTTGCCGTAGCTCTGGCTGCTGAACGTGTCCAGCACGTAGGACTGGGCCAC
>JBAVWD010000313.1:0-7455 GCA_049697655.1 Anaerolineae bacterium
CGCACCCGACAACGGGGTGTCATGCCGCGCTTCGTGCAATGTGAGTACGAGGAACGGTACGAGAGAATGGCTAAGCTCAAACAGATTGACTTCATCGATACCTATTCCGCAGGGTACCGGCGTCAGATCTTTCTAACCGAGGGAGGTTTCGACACCGACTATCCCGACGCCTCTGTTGAAGATCAGGAGTTGTCCTTCCGGTTGGCAGAACGAGGCTACAAGATGGTGTTCAATCCCAGAGCGATCGTCTACCACCGGCATCCGGAGACGCTGAGGGCGTACTTCGGGCGCAAGTTCAACATCGGCTACTGGAAGGTGAGGGTCCTGCGAAGGCATCCCGGCAAGGCGTTGCGTGACTCCCATACGCCTCAGACTCTGAAGGCGCAGCTGGGGCTGGTTCTGGTTCTCTTTGTCGTCCTGCTCCTGGTCCCGCTGAGATGGGCGATCTGGTGGGCTGCCGTGCTCATAACACTGCTCTTCCTGCTCAGCGCCTTGCCCTTCACAGTCAGGGCCTTACGCAAGGACTTGCTGATCGGGTTGCTCTCGCCGTGTTTTCTGTTTCTTCGCGCGGTGGCGCTGGGATTGGGCATGATCAAGGGCAGCTGGGACGCCGCCTTCCGCAAGGAGGCCATGCACTGAGATGCCGGAACTCCCAGAGGTAGAGACCATCAGCCGCGACCTCCGCGAAGAGTTGGTCGAGCGCTCGATTGTGGGCGTCGTGGTGGCCTGGGAGGGGTGCGTCGACCGGCCTTCGGCAGGCGCTTTCTGCGAGCAGATCGTGGGACGACGCATCGAGAATGTGGGTCGCCGCGGAAAGTTCCTGGTCTTCACGCTCTCCGGCGGCAAGTACCTCCTGGCGCATCTGAGGATGACTGGAAGCCTGCTGCTCAAGAGAGCCTCCGAGCCCTGGGGGCCTCATGCGCGTCTTGCCTTTCAGCTGGACGACGGAAGGGAACTGCGGTTCGTGGACGTGAGGAAGTTCGCACGCCTCTACCTGGTGGAACAATCTGAAGAGGTCGTGGGCGACCTGGGGCCCGAGCCGCTGGAGGAGGGTTCCTCCCTGTCCGACTTCCGGAACCTCTTCCGCAACCGTCGGGGTATGGTCAAGCCGCTCTTGCTGAATCAGCGCTTCATCGCCGGTCTGGGCAACATCTACGTGGACGAGGCCCTGTTTCGGGCGAACATTCATCCCCGGCGGAGGGCAGACAGTCTGAATGCCAAGGAATTGGGTCGTCTCTATGAGGCCATCAGGGGGGTGCTTCTGGAGGCCATAGCCCATCAGGGCACGAGCCGCTCCGACTACGTGCGTCCCGACGGGAGCCAGGGCAGTCAGCAGGAACGGCTGCTAGTCTCCGGGATGGCTGGAGAGCCGTGCCCTCGCTGTGGGACGGATATCGAGCGGATTGTGGTCGGGGGTCGAGGCACGTACATCTGCCCGAGGTGTCAAGAGGCGCCAGCTCCCTAGCCTGTCCTGCGACCCAGTGCAACGACGGGTCCAGGAGGGAAGGGGACAGCCCCTGCTGCCAGCAGACACCTTGGTGTCCTTTGGCAATGAAATTGCCGCAGCTCCCCCACCAGGACGCACCCGTACCAGAGGGCAAAGACGCATCCTGGCCCAGAACTGGCGAGGTACATGGGCTCTAGCCCATATCTGGCAGCAGGGGCTGTGAACTACGTGCTCCTTGTCTCCATACCTCTCTTCGCCACCGGTAGTAGAGGGGCACCAGTGGTTGCCAGCCCAACTCTCTTAGCAACCGGTAGGGTATGAATCGACGGTTCTTGGTGGCCCACCTCTTGGTCACCGCCATCCTGATGCGATCGGCGATCCAGCTATCGAGCTCGCGGAGTTGGCGGTCGCTCGTGCACCGACAGAAATGCCTGGCCCAGTCGCTCCCGCCCCTGTAGACGTAGGTGCGGTTCACCCTGGCGATAATCGATTGAAGCGCCGCTCTCCCTTCTTCCGTGGATAGGCTCTTCGCATCCAGCTGCGGGTACTTCCGCTTGTCCGTGACCCTTCTGATGCGTCTCTTCAGAGAGTTGATGGCATACGGCCTGATCGACACCTCGGACCCCTTGATCTGGTAGCCCAGGAACTCGAACCCCTCTCCGGGGGGTAGAATCTTGCGCTTCTCCGGGCTTTGGATCAAGTCCAGTTTGCCGGATAGCTGGTCTATGCGCTTAAGGACTTGTCGAGCGCGCTGCTCCGTCTCGGCGAGGACGATGATGTCATCAGCATACCTGGTGTAGTGAAACCCCTCACCTTCCATGGCGTCATCGAGAGGTGTCAAATACAGGTTGGCCAAGAACGGGGTCAGTATCCCGCCCCGGGGCAGACCCGAGATACGCGGCAGAAACTTGCCATCGCGAACCCTTCCATTGTACAGGTATTTCAGGTACAGGTCCAACACCAATGGCTCGTCCACCAGAAGTCCTTCCAGCTGGGACACCAGGATGGGGAGGTTCACGGTATCGAGGAAGGAGCTGAAGTCGGATCTGACCACCCACCAGTCCGCCCTGGCATTGACTCTGGCCAGGACCTGGCCGACGGCACCGAACTGACTCCTGCCACGACGGTAGGAATAGCATTGCTCGCCGAGCACGTGATCGAACTTCCGATCTAAGACTTGAGCGACAGCCTTCTGCACGACGGTGTCCGCCAGGGAGGCCCGGCAGATCACCCTGTCGTCCGAGCGGGCTCTCTTGGCCCTGGTGTACTCAATGAAGGGCGTGAACTGATACCCGCCGCCAAGTAGGAGGTCTTGGATGAGTCGCAGATTGGAGGTCTCGTTGGAGATGAACTGCTCCAGGGTGACGCCGTCGGCCCCAGGGCGGAAGTCATATGTGCCTCGGAGAGGCTTGTAGTACCGCTGCCGGTAGGATTCCAGTACGTCCCGGAGGCGGTCAAGCCTGGCAATGGCCTGGATGAGGCTTTGATCGCGGTGACGCCAGCGATTCCTCCAGGTGTAGTACTCTCCCACCAGCGACCTCAAGCCCAGTTCCTGCAGTAGAGGTGTGGGTACCGCTCGGTAATTGCCCTTGTTCCAGCGCTTGGTGACGGCCGCTCGGACGCGATCCCTGATCCAGAAGTCCAGGCCTCGGAACTGGTCGTCGAAGTCGCACCGGGCGAAGTAGCGAGCCCAGTTGCGGGGTGTGTCGCCGCAGATCTCCTTGTTGACCTGCGCGATGACCTGTCGGAGAACCGTTCTGCCCTCATCCGAGTGAAGAGCCCTACTGGTGAGCCTGCCGGTGGACTGGCGGGAGCCGGCCCCCCTTATCCTGGCTTTGAACTTGTTCAGGGCACGCGCGCCTATTCTCACCCGTTGTCCGTCGAACTCGTATCCCAGGTGAACGAAGCGCCCGCCGGGTGGCAACAGTGAACTCTTCCGCGAATTGAGAGTCAGTCCTAGCCTCGCTACCAAGTCAGCTATGGCCTCCCTGGCCTCTTGCGCCTGCGACTGGCTCTCAGCGAAGACGATGATATCATCGCAATAACGCAGGTAGAGGTGTCCTGCCTCAGACATTAGCATGTCCAGCGGCCTCAGATAGAGGTTGGAGAGGCAGTTGGCCAGAACGCTGCCCAGCGGCACTCCCCTTTGGCGAGGCACGACTATTCCGTCTGCCAGCCGTGGAGCCTTCACGTAGCTCCGGTAGAGGGAGGCTACCGATAAGTCGGACGGAAGGGCCTCTTCCAGGCGAGCGAGGAGCAGGCCGTGGTCCAGATTGTCGAAGTAGGAGCTGATGTCCTCCTTGACCACCCAGTACCGGCCTGTGCCGTGATACCTGACCACGGCAGTAATGGCGTCGTGAATAGTTGGGGCTTCCTTGCCGAGGCGAAAGGAATAGCAGTTCTCGACCAGAAGCGAGTCCAGTTCTGGCTCGACGACCAGAGCCAGGGCCTTCTGGACGATGGTGTCTCTCACCGTTGCTGTGGAGACGGTCCTGGCCGTGCCGCCAGTGAGGGTGATCCTCCTCTCGACGAAGGGCGAGAACGAATACCGGCCAGAGAGTAGGCTGTCGCTTATGAGGTGCAGATTCCTGTCCAGTTGGTCGGCGAACTGGACGAGAGTCTCCCCATCGCTCCCAGGCCGCAGCCGGCCCCTGCGAGACCCAGTCCTGTGTCGCTGCTGATAGTGGCTGAACACCTGTGCCAGGTGGTTCAGGTCAGCTACCTGTGAGATGAGGTCCATGCGCAACTGTCTTCAGGTGAATAGTCGCCGCGGCGAGCGGTTCGTCCTCCGCCCGCTGGCGGGAGGCCAAGAGAAGAAGACGAGGAGTTCGCCGTCCTCGATGCTGGCACGTGAAGGACCCTACGTCGGCCGCCTGCGTTCGAAGGCCTGGTCTGTGGGCCGCGCCTGATCCTTGTGAACGCCTGAGGGCAGAACCCTCAGAGAGAACAGCGAACCTCCTCGACAAGATCAGTGTACGCTGTGGTGGCGGTCCTGTCAAACACATGCGAAGCGCGGTGTGAGTGGCGCGAACCTTGAAGCTGCGATAGGCAAGTGATAGAATGATTGACATTCATGGGTGTACGCAGTGGCCAGGGGAGGCTGGGAGAGGCTATGCGCAGGCCGATAGAGGAGAGGATAGCACAGTTCGTTCCTACCGAACTGACCTTCCACGAAAGTCTGCTGAGCGAGGACGCCAGGAGAGTTCTCCGGAAGATCGTGGAAGCCTCGCGATTCATGGATGACATCTTCCTCAGGCAGGTTTCTCCGCGGAACCCGGAGTGGCTGGCCCGATTGGAGTCCTCCCTTACGGACGAGGACAGACAGTTGCTGCACTATTTCCGCATCATGGTCGGCCCGTGGGATCGTCTGGAGGAGCACAGGCCCTTCATGGGCGAAGAAGAGAAACCCCTCGGGGCTGGCTTCTATCCCCCGGACTTGACCAAGGACGAGTTCGAGAACTGGCTGGCGAGTCATCCCGAAGACGAGGAGGCCTTCACCAGCTACTACACCGTCATCAAGCGGCAGGGTGACAGGCTGGTGGCGGTGCCCTATTCCGAAGCCTATGGGGAGTTCCTCGAACCAGCGGCTAGGTTGCTGGAGGAGGCTGCCGAGATTGGCGACAACCCGTCCCTGTCCCGATTCCTCAAGAGCAGGGCAGAGGCTTTCCGAACCAACCAGTACGTCGAGAGCGATGTGGACTGGGTGGACATAGAGGACAGCGTCATCGATGTGACCATCGGCCCCTACGAGGTGTACGAGGACCGGCTGCTGGGCTACAAGGCGGCTTTCGAGGCCTACGTCGGCATCAAGGACCCCGGGGAGAGCGAGAGGTTGGAGAGACTCGTTCAGTATCTGCCAGAGCTGGAGGCAAACCTCCCCGGCGCCGACGAGTATGTTCCTATGGAAAGGGGTGCGAGCTCTCCGATCAGCGTTGTCAGCCAAGCGTTTTGCGCGGGCGACGGCAAGGCCGGCGTACAAACCACGGCCTTCATCCTCCCCAACGACGAGCAAGTCAGGCAGGTCAAGGGGACCAAGAAGGTGATGCTCAAGAACGTTGCCGAGGCCAAGTTCCGCGCTGGCACCGTTCCCACGGCGAGGAGGATTCTGGCGGAAGAGCAACACTCGCTACTGGATTTCGACACGGTGTTCAACATTGTGCTCATGCACGAACTGGCTCACGGAATGGGGCCGGGCTTCGTCAGCACGCCGGACGGATCACGGACCACAGTCAGCCTGGCGCTGAAGGAGCAATACCCCACTCTCGAGGAGGCCAAGGCGGATGTCGCTGGGATGTGCAGCTTCTTCCATCTCATAGACCAGGGTGTCCTATCCGACGCTCGGAAGACGTGCGTAAGCTATGTTGTCACCTTATTCCGATCGATCCGCTTTGGCATCGACGAAGCTCATGGTAGGGCTTCCTTGCTGCAGCTCAACTGGCTCCTGGAGCGGGCTGGGCTGGTGCGCGACAGAAGCTCGGGTAGGTACTTGGTCGACCACGAGAGGCTACAGGAGGGCATTCAGGAACTCGCCAGGATGGTGCTGCTGCTCCAGGCGCGCGGAGACTATAGCGAGGCGAAGGACTTCTTGGACACCTATGGCGTGCTCACGCCTCCACTGGAGGAGGCGTTGGCGCGTCAGGCCGACCTCCCCGTGGATATCGAGCCTCTCTTCCCCATCGAGGCGATCATGCGAGAGTGGTGATGTCCGCGACTTTGGAGCGGTATCGGGTCCCCATCGTGGGGGTGCTCTCTGCACTTCTGGTGACGGCCGGGGCGGTCATCTATGTGAGACGCCCCGCGTCGCAGCCCGTGGAGATCGTGGAGCCCTCGCCCACATCCACGCCCCATTCTGTTGAACTGGCCGTGTACGTCACAGGGGCGGTGCAGAACCCCAGTGTGTACTATCTCCCCGAGGAGAGCCGAGTGCAGGATGCCCTCGAGGCCGCGGGCGGTCCAACTGTCAACGCTGACCTGGACCGCGTGAACCTTGCTCAGAGGGTTCACGACGAGGATCGAATCTACTTCCCAGAGGTCGGTGAGGAGAACGTGCCGTCTACCAGGACGGGCGGCTCTGGGGAAGGACTGATTGACATCAACACTGCCAGCGCCGCGGAACTGGAGAGGTTGCCTGGCATCGGTCCCGTCCTGGCACAGTCTATCGTCGATTATCGGGAGGCCCATGGACCGTTCAACACCATCGAAGAGATCATGGATGTGCAGGGTATCGGCCAGGGGGTCTTCGAAGAGATAAGGGAACTGATAACGGTGGGCTAGTGCGGCGGTGTGTTCCCCAAGGGTGCCCAGTTAGGCCGGACTGGGACTATGGTGACGTCAGGCCTGTGGGAGCCTCACGGAGTGCCGGTGGGAATCGGGGTTGGCGCGGGGTAGTTAACCCAGATGGGGCTCGGCCACGCTCGATGCCCATTGTGGAGAGTGACCCTGACGTAGAAGAAGTGCGGCTCTTCTCGTACCTCCTCTGCCCTGTCGACCCGAAGTGACGAAGCATCCCCTCGCTTCCTGCTGGCCACCGTACCGCCGGTGTTATTCAGTTCATGGAATCAGAGATATGCCCGTTCGTGGTCGGGATTTTCTACATTGGGCGATACCGACTCCGGCGGGGAGGGCGTACTCCGCGGCGTCTCGCCGTGAGATCGTGGGGTGCACGGTTGGGACGAGGAGATGACTCCCCACCTTGCTTTGTTACTGGCTCGCCCCTGTGCTAGAATGGTTGTGTCTTCGTCCCTATGGTTACATTCTTGGCTCGACAGACTGCCTATCGCGGACGGGTATGACATGATAGCGTGGATACCCGGCGGAAGGAGCCTCGCGTCTACGAACTAGGCGCGAAAAAGAGGGGAGGGTCGGAAGCAAGTGGACAGGCTAAACGATATCGCTGAGGAGGCCCTGGAGGCACTGGAGGCTCGCCATCGAGTCCGAGAGCAGGCGCTGGAACTCTCGCGACGACTGATACGCCATTCGGCGAACACAATCCGAGCCATTCACAGGGG
>JBAVWD010000314.1:0-9678 GCA_049697655.1 Anaerolineae bacterium
AGTTCTTTGGCCGTGTGGGACCGGAAGGCTTCGTCCTCTTCGATCGCTTCATGCGCGCCTATGGCACGTTCGACCAGCCAAACCCGTACGGAGGCTACCTGGCGCTCATTCTCCCTCTGGCCCTGAGTCTGTTCCTGGGCCGCCGGGCCTGGCGTGGTTTGTGGGACGTGGCGACTTGGCTTCTGGCAGCTCTGAGCCTCGGTCTGATGGGTCTTGCGCTGGTGATGAGTTGGTCGAGGGGCGCGTGGCTGGGCTTTGTAGGGGGAGCCGCCGTTGTCGCCATCGTGGGGTTCTGGTTCAGGGCTTTCAGCGCTCCCAGGGCAGGAGTTCTTGGCGGGTTGGGTGCTGGCGCTCTGGGCTTTGCCTGGCTGGGAACCTGGGGCCCGGGCGTGGCTGCGGTGTCGCTCCTGGGCGCACTGGCTGGTGTGGGGACAGGAGTAGGCGTCTTCGTATCGCTGCGTCGCCGCTGGCCCTGGCTGCTGGCGGTAGCGGCGATGCTGCTCGCGGTGATGCTGATAGCCCTGGCCGGGGACAGGTTGTTGCCCACAGCCATCGCGGACCGGTTCTCGGACTTTCTGCCGTATGTGCAGGTGATTGACGTCCGAGGGGTGCACGTGACCGACGAGAACTTCGCGGTGGTGGAACGGTTGGCCCATTGGGAGGCCGCTTGGGGGATGCTCGAAGCTCATCCCTTGCTGGGAGTCGGCATTGGGAACTACGTTCCCACGTATCCCTCCTACGCCCTGCCCGGCTGGAAAGACCCACTGGGTCATGCTCACAACTACTATCTCCACGTGGCAGCAGAGACTGGGATCGCGGGACTGGCCGCATATGTTCTGCTGATCGCCGCCTGCTTCTGGCAGGGGTGGTCGGCAACGCGGTCGTTGACCGGCCCCGCCCAGGGTGTGGCCCTGGGGGTACTGGGAGTGCTCGGGGCTTTCGCGGTCCACAGTCTGTTCGACAACCTGTATGTCCATGGGATGAACATGCACGTGGCGATGCTTCTGGGCCTGCTGGCGGTATTCGTTCGTGAACGAGGGGAGTCCGTTGTCCAGACTACTTGATTCGATCGCCAACAACTCTGCCGTATCCAGACTCGCGGCGCAACTATACTCGCGCCCACGCTGGCGACGCTTGTATGGAATACTCCTTGCCAATCGCAGGGAACTCACCAGGTTCGCCAAATTCGCCACTGTGGGAGTCATCGGGACTGTTGTTGACTTCACCCTCCTGAACGTGTTCATCCTCTTCTTTGACTTCAGCAAGTTCTGGGCCAATACGTGTTCATTCTCTGCTGCCGTGGTGAGCAACTTCATCTGGAACAGGCTGTGGACTTTTCCCGAGTCGCGTGAGAGGAGCCTGGTGCCTCAGCTTGTTCAGTTCGCCCTGGTGAGCCTCGGTGGGTATGTGATCAACCAGGTGATCTTCCTAGGGCTGGACAGCCTGTACCTCCACGTCTGGGGTACCCTGGGCTACAACATCTCCAAAGCTTTAGCTATACTCGTGGTCCTGTTCTGGAATTTCGGGGTCAACCGAGTCTGGACCTATCGGGGCATCGACTAAGGCCAGGTGCTGAGGACTTGGACAGCTGAGGTGGCTGACGGTGCGTATCGGCATAGACTGCACCGCTGCTGTACACCAACGGGCCGGCATCGGGCGCTACACTCGCGGCATCATCGGCGCCCTGGCCGAACTCGGCAGCAAGCATTCGTTTGTGCTCATGGTTGCCGGCAGTGGCGGCGAGCCCAGAGAGTCGGGTGGTGGGCTGGCTGACCTGGGGATCCCAGAAAACTTCAGCATCAAAGAGCTCCCGCTACGGAACGGGTTCTGGACGGTCGTCTGGCATCGGCTGCGCGTGCCGTTTCCTGCCGATCTCCTCACTGGGACTGTGGATGTGTTTCATTCGCCAGACTACCTGCTGCCACCATTGCGACAGGGGAAGAAGGTGGTGACCGTTCACGACCTCTCCTTCTTGCGCTATCCCGAGGCGGCGGAGCCAAGTCTCCGCGCGTATCTCAGCGCATCTGTTCCCCGCAGCGTCAGGGAGGCTGACCTGGTACTGGGCGATTCGGAGAGTACCAGGCAGGACGTCATCGAGTTGCTGGGGGTTGATCGCGACAGAGTGGAGGTCGTGTATCCTGGAGTGGGCCAGGCCTTCAGAGTTATTGAGGATCAGCACCACCTAGCGGTGGTCAGAGAGCTGTACGCCCTGGAGCGCCCCTTCATTCTCAACGTCGGGACCTTGGAGCCTCGCAAGAACCTGGCCACTCTGCTGGATGCCTACGCTGCGCTGCGGCGGCGGGGCCTGGAGCACAGGCTGGTGATTGCAGGAGGGCGGGGCTGGCTCTACGATGGGGTACTCCGCCGCGTGGAGGAGCTGTCGCTGAAGGAGGACGTTCTCTTTCTGGGATACGTCGCGGAGGAGCACCTGCCGGCCCTTTATTGCCTGGCCGACCTGCTAGTGTTCCCCTCCCTCTATGAAGGTTTTGGCTTGCCGCCGCTGGAGGCCATGGCATGTGGCACTCCTGTGATCACCTCCGACAGCTCGTCATTGCCGGAGGTGGTTGGAGAAGCCGGATTGATGGTGCCAGCTCAGGATCCAGAGGCTCTGGCAGAGGCGATAGCCATGTTGTTGGCTGACCCCGGCCTGCGAGAGGACTTGGTGAGGAAGGGGCTGTCCAGGGCATCCCAGTTCACGTGGCAGGCGGCGGGAGAGAAGCTGCTCGCCATTTATCAAGGGCTGCACGAGGGCACTTTGGGCTAGGGTACCCAGAGGGGCTTCCACTCACTGCCCGGATGCTCGGTGAGGCGTTGGAGATTGCTGCCGTCTTTGGCCATGGTGTAGATGTCGGCGTTCTCTTCGCGTAGGGAAGTGAACACGATCTTCTGACCATCAGGCGACCATGAAGGGAGCACGTCCTCCCCTGGGTCGTTGGTGAGATTGGCCAGGGAGTTGTCGGAAAGCCGGACCAGGTATATCTCGGCGTTCCCGTCGCGCTCTGAGGAGAAGACGATGGCCTGCCCGTCGGGTGACCACGCAAAGTCTCCGTCTGGTGCCTCGCTCGGGGCTGGACCGTATTGGTCGGTGCCGTCGGCATTCATCACGTAGACGTCGGCGCTGCCCTCGCGGTCGGACTCGAAGGCGATTCGACTTCCGTCCGGAGACCACGCAGGCTTCGTGTCCACGGCTGGGTGGATGGTGAGACGGGTCTGATCAGCTCCGTCGCTATTCATGACGTAGATGTCGTCGTTGCCATCGCGCTGGGAGACGAAGGCCAGACGGCTTGCGTCTGGCGACCACGCAGGATGGCCATCAACCGCCGGACTGGTGGTGAGCCTGGTCTGGCTTGAACCATCTGGGTCCATGACATAGATCTCCCAGTTGCCATCCCGATTGGTGACGAAGGCGATCTTCTGGCCGTCCGGGGACCAGGACGGGAAACCATCGTCGGCCGGATGTGTGCTCAAGTTATGCGGATAGCTGCCATCGGCGTGCATGGCGTAGATCTCGGAGTTGCCATCGCGGTCGCTCACGAAAATAATCTGGCGTCCATCCGGTGACCAGGAGTATACTACATCGTCGTGCGGTGATTTGGTGAGATTGGTGAGACCGGTGCCATCGGCGCCGACCATAAGGATGTCGTCGCTGTCCTCGTGGTCGGCCATGAAGATGATCTTGTCGACTGGTGCGGGAGGAGGGGTCGGAATCGGTTCTTGTCCACCTCCGCAGGCAGGGACGCCAAGCAAGACCGTCAGTAAGAACGGTATGACTGAGAGCTTTCTCGGCACAAGCCACCTCCTGCATGGGCAGAGTTGCGAGCAAGCGCAAGGGTGGAGCTCAGGGATCGGCGCAGCTGGGTGCACGTGCGCCTGTCAGGCGAGTCTTCGTCATCGCACCCCTGCTTGCCAGGCAGGCTTCGGCAGATTATACCACAGGCAGAGAGAAGTACAAAGCACTCATATTCACGAAGGAGGTATGGAGAGTGAAACTCGCAAAGGCTATGAGTCGCCTCGGCACGGAGACGGCATTCGAGGTGCTGGCCAGAGCCCGTTCCCTGGAGGCCCAGGGAAGGGAGATCATACACTTGGAGATCGGAGAGCCGGATTTCGACACTCCCTCCAACATTGTGGAGACCGGCGGCACTGCCCTGAGGGAGGGGCAGACTCACTACTGTCCTTCAGCGGGCATTCCGGAATTACGGGAGGCGATTGCTGAGTACACCGCGGAGACGCGCGGACTGAAGGTCACCCCTGACCAGGTCGTGGTCACGCCGGGGGCCAAACCCATCATGTTCTTCCTCATCCTGGCCTTGGTGGAGGAGGGTGACGAAGTCCTCTATCCCAATCCTGGATTCCCCATCTACGAGTCTATGATCAAGTTCGTCGGTGCGAAGCCCGTGCCGCTGGTCCTCGAGGAGGCGCGCGACTTCAGATTCGACGTGTCCCAGTTGCGGCGGAAGGTGTCGCCGCGCACCAAGATGGTGATCATCAACACTCCCCAGAATCCCACGGGGGGCATGTTGACGCGGGAAGATCTGGAAGAGATAGCTGACGTGGCCAGGGAATATGACCTCATGGTGCTCAGCGATGAGATCTATGAAAGGATCGTCTATGAAGGGGAACACGTGAGCTTCCTATCCTTGCCCGATGTACAGGATCGCACCATCCTGCTGAATGGTTTTTCGAAGACCTATGCCATGACCGGCTGGAGATTGGGCTATGGCGTGATGCCGGCAGAGCTGGCGGTCCACATCGCACGCCTGATGACCAACAGCAACTCATGTACAGCCACGTTCACCCAGTACGCCGGCGTCGAGGCGCTACGCGGACCACAGCACGCGCCTCGCGAGATGGTGGAGGAGTTCAAGCGCCGCCGCGGGGTCATTGTGCCTGGGCTCAATGCCATCCGGGGCATCAGATGCTCGATGCCCAAAGGTGCTTTCTATGTCTTCCCCAACATCGAAGGCACAGGCATGAATGAGAGGGAGTTTGCTGACTTCTGCATGGAGGACGCAGGCGTCGCGGTGCTTGCTGGTACATCCTTCGGCGAGTATGGCCGCGGCTTCGTCCGCATGTCCTACGCCAATTCCATTGAGAACATACAGAAAGCCTTGAAGAACATCGAGGTTGCCCTGAGCAAGCGATGAGCTGTCCTCAACGGGAGGCGCCGGAGACCATCGCGGCCGAGATGTCTTCCGCGTTGACTTCAAAGGTCGTGAACCATAGCTCACCTGATTCTCGGGTGAAGTTGCGGACCACGCCCCTGGGATAGTATTGCTGGAGACTGCCCAAGTGGTGGAGGTGGGAAGGGAGAAGGATGTACACGGCGTTTTTCTCCCCTCCTGACCGAAGCGGTATGTACCACGATGGGTCGAGCACATCCGTTCCCGTGATGTCGCGGGCAATGAAACGGATTGTGCCGTGCCGGACGTAAAGCCCGGGTTCGCCCAAGAGGTATACCTCGTATTCATCGCCGAGAGACCTGATGTATCGCGCTATGGCCGTGGCGGGTTCGCGCATCGCCCACCCCTGGACCGTCGGGAGGTAGCCGTTGAAGTAAGTGTCGTAATTGAGGAAGGAAACCACACCCAAGGTCAAAGCCACCACCGCGCCGAGAATCGCCCTGGTGGCTTTGTTGTCTGCCCAGGCCTCTCTGAGCACGTCTAACGTCGCCGAACCTGCCACGGCGGCAAAGAGGGCGACGACGGGGAGCATGCCGGCCAAGCGGGGCACGAAGGGTGCGGGGAGGGTCAGTATTCCCCCCGCGATGATGGTGGCCCAGAACCAGATGAGTAGGAAGAAGTAGCGGGGTCGCAGGGCACGCGCAAAGGAGTATCCCAGCCCCAGCACGAAGAGTATCGAGGTGAGGAAATCGAGCATGGGACCTCGATATCCATACTGGCCACTGGTATCGCCGCCGTAGTTGAAGAGGGGTAACACCCTTGCTGCTTGACCCAGGAGTGTAAGCACGGCGCCCTCCCGAGGGTATGGCGTGTCCGCCCAGCCCTGGTTGCCCAGAACGAAGACGAAACTCGTACGCGACATGAAGTGCCAGGGACGCTGCAGGAAGTAGACCCCCATGGGTGCAAAGACCAGCAGCGCAGTGAGCCACAGGATAGCCATGCCCCGCCAGTGTTCGCGCAGCAAACGACGGTCGGACACCCACATGCAGAACAAGAACCCCAGGACGATGAAAGGCACGAGCCTGGAGGCGTAGTAGAGGTACAGGCCGATGCCCATGAATAGGCCGCAGGCGGCGAAGTCCCACCATTTCTTGGAGCGAAGTCCCCGGAAGAGGAAGTAGAAGGCGGTCACTTCGAAGAGCGTGGTTTGGGTGTAGTTGATCCCCAGGCGGTTCAGCGCGATGAACGGGTGTGAGACGGCCAGGAAGAATATCGCCAGAAGGGCAGTGGTCCTGTTGAAAAGGAGCCGCGTCAGGAAGTAGAAAGGGATTAGAGTGAGGGTACCCACGATCACCGAACTCATTCTCAGCCCGAAGACGGTCTCGCCAAATATCCTCATACTTATTGCGTGCCAGGCGAAACCGAGCATGGGCAGATGATACCAGCCCACGGAGATCAGACTCCCCGCCTCACCGTGCAGCAGTTGGAGCGCTTGCATGCCCGATTCGCCTTCGTCCCCGTGAAAGCCGGGCGGCATGTCAGCCACGTGATACCCCTGTAGGACAAAGGCCAGGCACACGATGCCCAGCAGGAGCATCATCTCCCATGCGGTGCGAGGCTCGGTCTCCTGCAGACGGGCCTCAAATCGGATCCTGGTAGCCAGGACGAACAGGAGCACCGACGCCGAGTAGAGGGGAACGGCAGCGCGGAAGGACGGGAGCGTTTTCAGCACAACCCCTCCGCCGATAAGGGCGAGGAGAAGGATCACGTTGGTGGCAGTCTCAGGTCGGGAGGAGCCTTTTTTTCGGTCTAGGAACGAGGAAAGGAGCAGGAGGGAGCCCAACACAACCAGACATCCGGCCACCAATGGGGGAGACCAGGTGAGACTATGCTGCGCCAGGATACCCAGGACGAGGGCGGCAATGAGCACAGATGGTCGATCCGCGGCCCGTAGACCGCGCCCAACCTGCTGGAGAGGACGGCTGAACCTGGAGCACAAAGCCATCACCGCTACGAATACAGCTCAGGCTTCAGTATGCCCACAAAGGGCAGGTTGCGATAGATCTCGCCGTAGTCCAGACCGTAGCCTATGACGAACCTGTCCGGTATGGTGAAACCCACATAGTCGATGGCGATCTCCAACTCTCTGCGCGCAGGTTTGTCCAGCAAGGTACACACCTTGACGCTGGCGGGGCCGCGGGTGCGCAGGTTCTCTATGATGTAGCTCAGTGTGCGCCCGGTGTCGATGATGTCCTCGACGATGAGCACGTGCCGCCCCTGGATATTCCGCTCCAAGTCCATGAGGATACGCACCACACCGCTGGACTCGGTGGAGTCTCCGTAGCTGGAGACAGCGATGAAGTCTATCTCCAGGGGGAGATCTACCTCCCTCATTAGATCGGCGAGGAACATCAAGCCACCCTTGAGGATGCAGATCAGGAGAGGGTCCTTGCCGCGGTAGTCCTCTGTGATCTGGCGGCCAAGTTCCTCGGTCCTCTCTCTTATCTGCTGGTGGCTAATCAGGACCTCGCTCACATCGTCGTGCATGGGACCTCCTCCTCAGAAGTAGTTCAAGCGAGCGTGTGTTGGCCCGACGTGCTGTCCGGCATGTACACCATCCTGGGTCGATGCCCAGGTTTGTCGCATCCCGTTTCGTGTTTGTCCAGGATTATGACACAGGTAGACGAGGTGTTCAAGCACAGGCGGTGTGCTATGGCTTGGTCCCCTATTCTTGGTGGGGTCTTGGGCCGTGATGGTGTAGCCCGGGCATAACGACGGACTCGCGCGGCCCTGTGCAGGCAAGATACGGTGTCATCGGGGCCAGGTCTTGATGCGCTGAGGTGGCTGTGTCCGAATGGTAGGGGTCACCTGACCAGCGGGTGCAGCAAAAGGGAGCACAGGACGCGACATGGCTGTACTCCTTGGGCCACTGGGTGAGCTCGGGCAATAGCGGGGGAGGGCATGATCCTGCGCTATCCTAGGGAGATGGCCCCCATGCGCCAGTTGGCTGACGAGGAGCGACGGTAACCCTAGTTGGACTTAACAAACCTGGAGTGGAGGACCTGGCGCGTTCCGCCTGTGATCCGGGCCCGCTCATCTATGCGGTATCCTGCCACCCAGACGATGTGCCCGGGCGAGACGACCAGTGGCAGCTGATCGCGAATCCCTCGAGGTACCTTGGCGTCGGTCATGAAGGCATTGAGGCTCTTGGACTTGCCCCTCATGCCCAACGGTTGGAAGCAATCACCGGGCCGCCGGACCCTGAGGCTGAGGTGTGGTCCGGTTGTCTCTAGATCGAGATAGCTCTGCCACGGATCTGTGTTCTCCAGAGCCTCCTCCGTCACCTCTTCGCTGGCGACGATCTCCGTGCTCACCGCCCAGGTGCTCTGTGGGAGCCGAGTGACGCCCGGCACCGTCAAGGGAAGGGGTTCCCGCGATAGCAGAGGCACGTCAGGATGGGAGACCGCCTCGCCGATAGTAAAGTGGTCGTACCCCTTGAAGAGAGACAGGCCTTGAGGAAGGGTGATCTGCCCGCCACTCTTTATGCGGTGCAGTCCTACCCTCGCCTGCTCGACGTGGGTCCACGTGATGTCACGAAGTGACCTGCGGAGGCGATGGATCGCCTCCCTCAGGAGCTGCCTCTGCAGGCTGGGGTGCAGTTGTGACCAAGGATGTAGCGGGAAGGTGACCTCCTCCTCGCTTTCCCTGGCCAGCTTAGACCAGGTATCGAGGCCCTGGAGGCGCAGATAGTCGTAGTCGTCGGCGATGACCTGAGCGGATCGGCGCAACACCTCGCGGACTCGAGGGTTGAAGCTCTCCAGATGTGGTATCAGTTCGTGACGGACGCGGTTGCGGTGGTAGGTCAGATCCAGGTTGGAGCGGTCGAAACGCGGCCGGAGGCCATGGTCCTGACAGTAGCTTTCGATCTCTTGCCTCGGTACGTCCAGCAAAGGCCTGATCAGTCTCAGGGTGGGCCCCGACCACCACGGTTCGGCCCCGAGAAGCTGCACGTACAACATGCCGCGTAGGCCGCCGAGTCCTGAGCCGCGCATCAAGTGCATCAGTACGGTCTCTACCTGGTCGTCGGCGTTGTGGCCTACCGCCACGCACGTGGCGCCGATCTTTTGGGCCACACGCCCCAAGAAGAGGTATCTCGCGCGCCGAGCGGCCTCTTCTATGGCCAGCCTGTGCACTGTGGCATAGTGGGGCACATTGCCCGATTCCACGGTGGCGGGGAGGCCCCACTGACGCGCCAACTCCACAATGAAGGCGGCATCTGCCTGCGACTCCTCACCCCTTATGCCGTGGTCAAGGTGGGCCAGGTGCAGCGTCACGCCAAGCTCACCTCGTAGGCTCAGGAGTGCATGTGCCAGGCACAGGGAGTCCGGTCCCCCAGAGACTCCGAGAACTACAGTATCCCCGTCCTCCAGCATGCTGTGCCCCAGGATCACTCTGCGCACGGCGTCCAGTAGGTCCATCTCCTGCATACCTGCACGGTCATTGTATCATATCCAGAGTTGGACGGGCAGGGCCGGATCGGCCTTCTCTACGCCGG
>JBAVWD010000315.1:0-2239 GCA_049697655.1 Anaerolineae bacterium
GAGGATGCCGCTGATCATGGCCTCGGCCATCACTCCGCTACCGATGAAGCTCAGCGTGACGTCGTTCAACTCACTCATTTGCGCCCTCGCCGTCATGCGTTTGAGGGCCGACTATACCACCATTGTCTTCCCTTGGCGAAACGCCCCAACGCAGACACCGCCCCAGCAAGATCCAAAGAAGCCTGGGGCGGCGGAGTTCGTGTTCGCCTGCGGCGGGAACAGAATCGAGATTCGGTCCTTCGGGGCCCCTCGTGCCCTCTCCGTGAGCGGCCCCTCAGAGCGCTCAGTGGGTCAGCGCTTTGTCCGTGCCAATGACTTCCATGTGTTCCCTGTTGACGATGACCACATCTCCAGTGAAGGCCACCTCCGGGTAGAAAGTGTACACCGCCTTCGCACTGGTGAGGGGGATGAACTGCCCCACCCACCTGAGCAGCATGGTCCTCAGGTCGCCGGTGCCCCGAACGTGGAACTTCCCCGTCAACTCGAAGGAGGACAGGGTCAGGAAGACGTCCCACTCCGTGGTGTCCACGTGCTTAAAGAAGCGACGTTCGGCCGCACTACCTCTCTGCTCCCCACTGATGGCAAACAGTATGCCTTTCTTGTACAGCATTGCCGCGACGTGGCTCGCCACTAGCCTGTTCGGAGCGAGGAGTCTATAGAGCTGAACGTCCTTCAGCTCCACCGCAGACGTCAGGTCGTCGTTCAGAACGTCGGTCAGTCGCTGGCCCCCCACCCGGGCGGCACCCACGATGCGATACTGGTGAGTAAAGAACTCCGCCATCTCGTGATCATCAGTCATCTTCCTGTATCTCCTCTTCGCGATACCCTAGCTGGCGTGCGCTGCTGCGTCCCGGGTCGCCATGGAGTTGCCGCCCTCACTCAGGAACACGGGAACTCGGCCATTCAACACTATCTCTTCAGGCCTGACACGACACGTGTAAGCGTACATTTCCACTCCGTCGCTGGCCACCGCCCGCAGCAGCTCCGCGAAGTGCGGATCCGAGTCGTCGTGGGGGAGGAAAGCCCGGGCGTCCTCCCTCTGGATCACAAACACCACAGCCGCCCGCATCCCCTCCTGGCGCGCTCGCCCGAGGTCCCTCAGGTGGCGACTGCCGCGCTGAGTGACCGCGTCGGGGAAATACCCCACACCATCCTGAACCAGGGTGACAGACTTCACCTCCACGACGCAGGACTCCCCGCCAGAATCAGCCTCGAGCAGGAAGTCCAGCCTGCTCTCGCCATAGCGGAACTCTGGGGACACCATCGTCAGCCCAGCGAACTCAGGCAGGGCCCCGCCCTCCAGGGCTTCCGCAAACAGTCTGTTCGTCAGGCGAGCATCAACCGAGACCAGAGTCTCCGGCGACTGCACCATCAGCAGGTCGTAGTCCGTCACTCTGTGCGGCGCCCTCGCCTCTCCCAGGAGCACCCGTCGTCCGGGCAACAGCAACTCGCTCAGACGCCCGGAATTCGGCACATGGGCCGGCCCTTCCTTTCCCGCCAAGCTGACCCTGGCCCGAAATCTGTTCTCTCTCACCACGAAAGACGCCTCCAGCGAGGGGCGGCGGATTCTCATCGCCAGCTGCCGCTGATGCCAACCCGGTAGCGCCACGCGCGCAGTGCCTCGATGAGCCACGACGCTGTGGAACCGGCGTGACCAGCCACAAACCGAATTGCGCGTGTCACTCTTCGCTCTCTGGAGAGGGCCAGTAGAGCTGGGCCTTGTCCCTGTTGACGAGTATCACATTGCCTTGCCAGACCGCTTTGGGATTCGGTGTGTATACAATTCGTGCCGCGGTGAGGGGCATGAAGGTGCCAGCGAAGGACATCACTGCGCGCTGAAGATCGGCGCTCCTGGCAATGTGCAGCTGTCCTCTGACAGCGAAGGGAGGCACGCTGACCACGATTTCGTGCTGCTCTTTAACCACGTACTCCAGAGGCCTCTGCTGGCGTTCTTCGCCCAAGGACAATATCGGTACCTCTCGAGGGATGACTGCCAGAATAGCCTCCCTGTTGACCACAGCGTACCTGAGATACACCTCCGGTCTCCCCAGGTCATGGAGCGATTTGAGAGTGAGGTTCTCCACCCTCATTGCTGGTGAGTCCCCCAGATTCAGCCAGGAGGAGAAGCGCCTGCCGCCCGTCTTCACGTAGCCCACGAGATGATGCTCTACGGTGACCATCTCCACCTTGGTCACGGAGTCACGCTCTCTCTCTTCCACCTTTCGGCTCCCCTCTCCAG
>JBAVWD010000316.1:0-5890 GCA_049697655.1 Anaerolineae bacterium
ACTTGTCGGTGATCAATGCAGCGCAGACCATGGAGAAGATGGGCTTCGAGGTCACTCGGGTTCCTGTGGACAAGTATGGATTGGTGGACCCGGGGGACGTCGCGAAGGCCCTGCGCGACGACACCACTCTGGTGTTCATCATGCATGCTAACAGCGAGGTGGGCACGATCCAGCCCATCGCCGAGATCGGTCGGGTGGTGAAGGCTAAGAGCAAGGCGTACTTCCACACCGACGCTGTGGCCACCGCAGGGAACTTGCCTGTGGACGTCAAGGAGTTGGGCGTCGATCTGCTGAGCCTGGCGGGCAACCAGTTCTATGGCCCGAAGGGAGCGGGAGCCCTGTACGTGAAAAGAGCGACGCGGATCATGCCCCTCATCGACGGGGGCGTTCAGGAGGCCGGCCGACGGGCGGGCACCGAGAATGTGCCAGCCGTCGTCGGTCTGGGGGTTGCTGCCGAGTTGGCAGTGTCCGAGATGGAGCAGCGGCGAGCTCACGTCCTCCCGCTGAGAGACCGACTAATAGAGAGACTGACGGGCGAGATAGATCACCTCTATCTGACCGGCCACGCCACGAAGCGGCTGCCGGGCCATGTGAGCGTGGTGGTGGAGTTCATAGAAGGCGAGGCGATGCTGCTCCTGCTGAACATGCAGGGCATTGCGGCTGCGAGTGGTTCTACCTGCACCTCTCGAGCATTGAAGGCCTCGCACGTGCTGATGGCTATGGGGTTCGATCCTGGACTGGCCAATGGGTCGCTGCTGTTGACGCTGGGCAGTGGCAACTCCGCCGAAGACGTGGACTATCTTATGGAGGTTTTTCCACCCATCGTTGGCCGCCTGCGCCAGATGTCACCTCTGTACAAGGGGGACTAGGCCGCGGTGCAGGTGTGCCCCTGTGGTTGTGGGGAAGGAGGTTCGGATGCCTGGTTACAGTGAGAAAGTGATGGATCATTTCGCCAATCCGCGCAACGTGGGCGAGATAGAAGATGCTGACGGCGTGGGCAGCGTGGGGAACCCGGTCTGTGGAGACATGATGACGTTTAACATCAAGGTAGACGGTGACCGTTTGACTGATGTCAAGTTCAAAACCTTTGGCTGCGGCGCAGCCATCGCCTGTTCCAGCATGGTCAGCGAGATGGCCAAGGGCAAGACTCTGGAGGAAGCCAAGAAGATCACCAACGCGGACGTTGCCGCGGAACTGGAGGGTCTCCCCAAGAACAAGATGCACTGCTCGAACCTCGGGGCCGATGCCTTGCACAAGGCGATCGAGGACTACGAAGCGAAGGCTAAGGAGGGATAGATGGCGGCGGAGGATATGAGCAGGGAGAGTGGGGACGGGGCTGCGTGCGTCTGCCCCTTCTGTGATGGAGTCGTGGAGGCGTGGGCCCCCTGGTGCGCGACGTGTGGTGTTGAGTTGCGCTTCTGCAAAGAATGTGAGGAGCCACTGCCATTGGGTGCCACGGTGTGCCCCAGCTGCGGGGCGGAGTGCGAGGAGGAGTAGCGGACCCCCGTGCGTCACATGGGCCGTCGGTGGAGTGAGGCCGCTGGAGGCCTGCCGTCGCCGGGGTGACGCGCAGGAATTGCGCCGTCTTGTCTGAGAGAGGGACGCTCGAGGATGGAAGCTGACGCAACTCTGGACTGCGTGGGTCTGTACTGTCCCATGCCCATCATCCAGACCAAGGCCAGGGTGGATGAACTGGAGGTCGGTCAGGTGCTGGAGGTGATCGCTGACGACGAGGGCATCAAGGCCGACATGCCCGCCTGGTGCAAGAGGACGGGCAACGAGTTCCTTGGGCTGGAGGAGGAGGGTGGGGAGTACCACGTGTACGTAAGGAAGCTCAAGGGCCATCGAGCTGCTGGCTGACGCCCTAGATGGAGTGGGCAGGCCTCCGCGGGCATCACGACGTCCCCTCAGTCCAGGTCCTGTGAGAGCTGTTCAGCGTATCGCAGCAGGACCTGAGCCCGCTGGCGGGGCACCTGCTTGACCTTGAGATAGGTCTCCAGGATCTCGCGAGTAGTCATCTCCTCGTAGTTGCGCTCACCTATCCGCAACCGCACAGGTCGCTCCACGTCCTTGATCAGGGCGGCCACGTGGAAGGCGCTGGAAAGGGCGGCGAATACCTCGGCCTCGTTCAGCAAAGGCTCCTTCTCGGCTGACGTGCGCACAATGAGACGCACTACTTTCTCATCCAGGTCGTGGTTGGCTATCGCTTCGAGGACCTGGGCTGTAGGGTCCGGTCCGTCTGCCTTCACCTCTATGGTGAGGAAGTCGCGCACGGGGAGGGGCACGAACCGAAATCCGGTGCGCCCCTTCTCCAGTTCCACCAGGATAAAGCCCTTTTCTTCCTTCTCTTCCCCGAAGTCGATGCGTTCGATGCTCCCCGAGTACGCGACCGGGGGATTTGCCTCCCTCACCACCTGATGCTTGTGGATGTGGCCGAGGGCGACGTAGTCGAAGGCCCGGTCGGCCAGCAGGCTGTTGGGGAAAATCACGTCGCGCCCGAGAAACACGCTGGCCTGTCCGCCGTAGCTCGTCTCGGCTCCGAAGACGGTGACATGAGCGGCCAGGACGATTGGCAGGTCGGGATCAAGACCCTCGATCTCTCTTCTGACGAGTCCGGTCACGGCTTCAGCCAGTTCCTCGTTGACCTCGTCAGTGGTCTTGCCCCTGAATTGCGCCTTGGCCTGGAGATGACTCCTCACCGGCCACGGCACAGCTACGACCTGGACCGCGCCGCTCTTGGTCTCGATAAGATGGGACTCCACGGTGGTGGCCACCACGACGTTCGGGACATCGAGGGTGCTGAAGATCTCGGTGCTGGCCGCTTTCCCGGCAGCCAGTGGCAGATCGTGGTTCCCGATCAGCAAGAGGACCGGGATCTCGGCCTCCGAGAGCCGCCTGATGCGCCTGGCGAACTCCCGCTGGTTGGTGGGGCTGGGATGAACGCTGTGATACGCGTCGCCGCAGAAGACCACAAGGTCGACGTCCTGGGAGAGGGCATGGTCAACGACGAGGTCCAAGGAACGTAAGAAGTCCCCCAGGCGGGTGCTGAGCCCGGTCTGAGGGTCGAGGCGGCCGTAGTTCTCCACCCCAAGGTGAAGGTCGGCGAAGTGCAACAACTTGATCATCTGATGGTTGCACGATTATAGCACCGCTGCTGGCGCGGAACCATCTCGTTCTTCGGTACGGGCCTCCGCCAGATTGGGATGAGCCCGCTGGCGGGACCAGTCTCGCGTTTCCCCTTCTTCCGGGCCGTGGGTATTGAAAGGGCTTCCGCCACTATGCTACAATGGTCCGGAGCCGACACACATATCTCCACCGCTGGCGCAGAGATGATATCGTCTTCCTGGTTCGAGAGAAGGGGCATATTGTCGCAGGTTCGCAGCTTGCTCGCCGAGCGCTCTTGTGAGGGCTACCTGGTGGGAGGCTATGTCCGCGACCAACTCCTTGGCCGGGACACGCTGGACCTGGACCTAGTCGTGCGTGCGGACGCCCTAGCACTGGCCCGGGAGGCCGCCAACCGTCTGGGCGGGGCCTTCGTGGTGCTCGACGAGGAACGGCAGACTGGCCGGGTGGTCCTGCGCGACGAGGGTGTACGATATTACGTGGACTTCGCCACCATGCGCGGTGGCGGAGTGCTGGCCGACCTGGCTGGCCGGGACTTCACCGTCAACGCCATGGCCGTCGAGGTGTTGGACGTTGCCGCGGAGCCTGAGATCCTAGATCCCTTCGAGGGCCAGCGAGACCTGGAGAGGGGCACGTTGAGGGCGGTGTCGGACTCGGTTTTCCAGGACGATGCCATCCGTCTTCTCAGGGCGGTCCGTCTGGCAGCGGAGCTGGGCCTGAAGATGGAGGCAGACACAGAGCAGGCGGTGATCAGGGATGCCCCCTTGATCACCCAGGTCTCCGCCGAGAGGGTGAGGGACGAGTTGTGCCAGATCCTGGCAGTTGGGGGAGCGGAGAACCACCTCCGCTATCTCGATCGTCTGGGCCTCCTGGGCTACCTGATACCTGAGCTAGACCACTTGCGTGGATTGGAGCAGCCTCCGCCGCACCAGGAGGATGCCTTCCAGCATGCTCTATCCAGCGTGGGAGCGATGGACTGGGTAGTGCAGGCGGTGGACCGCGCCGCCCGTGGGCAGGAGATGCCGGCCGCCGAGAGGTGGGGGCCTACGCAGGAAGTGCAGGAATACTTCCGTGCTGCCCTGGGTCCGTTCTCAGAGCAGCTGGCAAGCTATCTGGGGGACGAGCTGGTGGACGAGCGAAGCCGGTCGGTTCTCCTGCAACTGGCTGCATCGCTGCACGACTCAGGCAAGGCCAGCACAGGCAGGATTGACGACGAGGGTCGCATCCGCTTTTTCGGGCATGCCCGAGAGGGGGCCGAGGTCGCTGCCCGTGTCCTGCGTAGGCTCCATTTCGGGACCCGCGAGGTGAGGTTGGCGCAGATGGCGGTCAGGCACCACATGCGTCCGCTCCACCTGGCCAGACTGGCAAGAGTCAGCGACAGAACCGTCTATCGTTTCTTCCGCGACACGCGCGGCGCCGGAGTGGATGTGCTGATGCTGTCCCTGGCCGACAACCTGGCTCTGACCCGAGGGGGCCAGAACCTAGATCAGTGGGCGCGGATCTGCCACGCCGTGGGCCTCCTTCTGCGTGACTATTACGAGCGGTACGACCGGGTCATCGCGCCGGAACCTCTGCTCAGCGGCAGGGACCTGTTGGAGCGCTTCAACATGGAGCCTGGGCCCGCCGTAGGGAGGATCTTGCGCACTCTCCAGGAGGCCCAGGCCACGGGCGAGGTGACTACTACGGAGGAGGCTCTTCAACTGGCGCAGAGCCTGCTGGACGAGCAGGCAGGCTAGTCCTTCCAGGCCATGGGTGGCACCTGGGCTGGCTCTGCGTATGGGCCAGTCTTGAAATCATCCCAGTAGTCGTTCCCCTCGACGAGGGAGTAGGCGAAGATGGCCTGGCCCTGGGCTCCGGCCTCCCGGGCGATCTCGATGCGCTTCTCGATCTCCGAGAAGTCACTGTATCCGGCGTGGATCCCCACGTAGACGTGGCGCCCGTAGGACTCGTTGACGAAGTCCTGGACCAGAATCTGGTATCGATCCAGGTAGTTCTGAACGGAGGTCCCGTAGAGCATGGGCGCCAGGAAGTCCGCCTTGCCCGCCCGCAGCCAACCCCGCGAATCCTGATAGTATCCGTCGTACCCATCGTACTTCGAAGAGCCGTAGGTGACCCAACCCCACTTGTCCTGGTAGATGGGCCAGGCGGCCACTGATAACGCCGCATGAGGCCTCAGCCGCCCCAGTTCCCCGTACAGGCGGCCCACGAGTTGAGTGATCTGTGATCGCTGCCAGTCGGCCCAAGCTGCGGGCTGAGCCTGGGCAAAACGCTGTTCGCTGACGGGATCGTGGGAGTAGAGGGGACCGCTGTAGCGCACGTAGTCGAGGTGGAGGCCGTCGACGTCGTACTTCTGGAGGATGTCGCGGCACACGGCGACGATGTGATCTGCCACGCCTGGATGCCCCGGGCTGGCGGTGAGATAGGACGAATTGAGTCCCATGGGAGTGCCGTTCTCGTGCCATTGCACCCACTGGTTTCCGTACAGGTTGTTGAAGCGGTGATACATGTGCTGGGGCGTCGTGTTTGCGGGGGGAGCATCCGATCCCAGCCACACCGGGTAGACGTTGACATAAGCATGCAATTCCAATCCGGCCTGATGGGCCGCGTCTATGGCTGTGGCCAGAGGGTCCCAGCCTGGATCTTGACCCAGAGCCCCCGTCAGCCGGTCCGCCCAGGGTTCGTGTTGCGACTGGTAATAGGCATCGGCCTGGCCGCGCACCTGGAAGAGAAGGATGTTGAAGTTGGCGTCTGCTGCCTTGCTGACGAT
>JBAVWD010000317.1:0-6240 GCA_049697655.1 Anaerolineae bacterium
GCCAACCTACCCTTCAATCCGGCGACGGCTTCAGGATCCAGCTGAATGTAGGCCACGATGTAGTGCCCTTCGCGGAACTTCCGGATGGGATAGGCCAGACGCCGCCTGCCCCAGGATTCAAGGCGCAGTACCTCACCTCCACCGTCAGCGATCATCTGCCCTACTCTGGCCGTCACCTCTTGGAGATCGTCTGCCTCGATCTCAGGGTTGACGATGTACATGAACTCGTAGTAACGCAATCAACATCTCCTTTCTTCGGGCTTGCCCCCAGTCCTTGCTGCGGGCAGAAAGTCTTCGAAAATGCGTTCTCCGCACGAAACCCTATTATACCATCAAGCGGGATGATAGTCAATTCGACCCTCGGCTCTGCCAGGCGCTGATGGGCACGCCGCAAGGGCCCAGAAACACTCATCCTTGCCTCTGCGTGCCTCTCGAGTAGCAGTTGTGCGAGGCCCGGACCTACGATGGCGTGGACACCCTCCAGGTACTGCCTTCTGGGGCGTCTTCCACGACGATTCCCAGGTCGGCCAGTCCGGTCCGGATCCTATCCGCCGCTACATACTCCCTGGCCGTGCGCAGACTGCTGCGCACCGAGACCAGAAGATCGATGAGGTTCTCTGCCTCACTCGCTGGCGTGTCGGCTAGTGCGTCCAGCGGTATGCCGTCGGCGAGGTCGAGCCTCAACGTAGGCGTGCCATGGGCCTCCGCAGAGGCTATGGCCCCGGCGCCGCTGATGGTCTGTGGCCCCCCCGCGGCGATCAGTTCCTCGCGGATTGCGGTCGCCAACTCCCTGAAAGGGACTGGATCTTGCACGATCCTGGTTTCCTGGAGAGTCAGTCCGAGAACGGCAGCCAACTCTCGCAGCACGTTCTGGCTGGTGGCGAGGGCCGATGCAGGCACTCCGGCGTCCCGAGCCTGGTTGATGGCCCGTCCCAGGTCAAAGAGGTGGCCGATGGCCCGGGCGGCGTTGAAGTCGTCGTCCATGACCTCTATGAACTTGCTCCGCGCCATTTCGGCCGCCGCCAACAGTTCCTCCCCTCCGCTATCGCCCACGGCCGATGCTGGGCTAAGCGCGGCACGCAGCCGCTCCAGGCCCCGGTCAGAGGCCGCAATACCTTCCTCGCTCCAGGTGACCGGGCTGCGGTAGTGAGAGGACAGGATAAACAGGCGGATGGCGTCTGGATTGTACTTCTTGAGCGCCTCCTGGCAGGAGATGAAGTTGCCAAGGTGACGGGTCATCTTCTCCTGGTCTGGACTGGGGCGCAGAAGACCATTGTGCAGCCAGTATCTGACAAAGGGCTCTTTGCCCGTATAGCTCTCGGACTGTGCGATCTCGTCTTCATGGTGAGGGAAGATGACATCCTCGCCGCCACCGTGGATGTCGATCTGCTCTCCCAGGAACTGGATCGCCATGGCCGAGCACTCGATATGCCATCCTGGCCGGCCCTTGCCCCAGGGACTATCCCAGCTGGGCTCGCTTGGCTTGGCGGCTTTCCACAGGGCGAAGTCTAGCTCGTTCTCCTTCCTTGCGTCTACCTCAACCCGAGCTCCGGCTCGCATCGCCTCTGTCGATTGCCTGGTCAGCTTGCCGTAGTCGGGGTCGCTGGAGATGCGGAAGTAGACGTCGCCGTCCGCCGAGTAGGCATGTCCTTTGTCTATCAGGCCCTGGACCATCTCCTGGATCTTGGGGATGACCTCAGTGGCTCTGGGGTAGTAGGTCGCTCGCTGAACGTTGAGTGCGTCCATCTCCTGAAGGAACCGCGCTATGTGTTTCTCTGCCAGCTCCGCCACCGACACGCCCAGCGAGTTGGCAGTGTCTATGATGCGGTCCTCGATATCCGTGAAGTTTTGAGCGTGGATCACCTGGTATCCACGATACTCCAGATAGCGCTTGACCATGTCGAACACCAGGTAGGACATGGCGTGTCCTACGTGGCACGGCCCGTAGACGTTGGGCCCGCAGACGTACATCCGGACCTGGTTGCCCTCCCGGGGGACGAACTCCTCTTTGCTCCTGCTAAGCGTGCTGTATACCTGCAATCCCATTTCAGCTGCTCCTTCCATGTAACGAAAATGCGTGGTTTGGACGGGATGCCATCACCGACGGCATCCCTGGAAACAGACGCATTTGCGTATCGTCAGGAAAAGGAGCTCTCCAACTGTGTTGCTCTTTGCACGCATCTCTCTTTTCCCAGCAGAGCCATGACCACGGCCAGATTCGGTCCGTGTAAGCTGCCCGTCAAGCTTGCCCTGACGGGGAACATTACCTCCCTGGCTGCAAGGTTCTTGCGTTCTCCCAGCAGGGACTTCATCTTGTCCAGGACCGTTTTCGCTTCGGGGATGTCCAGGACTGGCCGGGACTGCACCATGTCGACGAAGGCCTCTAGGACTTCTCTGGTCGAGGCTTTCCTCAGCACGTCCGCCGCCTCGCCGGTGAAGGCCAATTCGTCGAGAAAGGCGAAGGCGACGTGGACCGGCATCTGTCCGAGGCTGTCCACCTCCTCTCGCACGTTGTCCACCAGCAACTCCAGCCATTCCTCGGGTGAGTAAGCGGTATCCTCGCTGCGCTCCTCCCGGCCGTACGCCTCTCTGAGGTAGGGGGCCACGGCCTGGGCAATCCTCTCGGAGGGTAGGTGACGTATATACCACCTGTTGAACCAGTTCAGGCGTTCCACATCGAAGATGGCAGGGCTCGAGGAGATTCGGTCCCAGGAGAACCTCTCCACCAGTTCCTTGGCACTGATGATCTCCTGCGTATCCCCTGGTGACCATCCCAACAGCGCCAGGTAATTGACGATAGCCTCGGGCAAGTAGCCTTGGTCTTTGTATACTCCGACCGAGACGTCGCTATGACGCTTGCTCAGTTTTCCGCCAGCCTTGTCCAGAATCAAGGGCAGATGGAGATAGTGAGGAGGATCCCAGGCGAAGGCGCGATAGAGGAGCACATGCAGGGGAGTACTGGGTATCCATTCGTCGGCCCTTAGTACGTGGCTTATTTCCATCAAGTGGTCGTCCACCACATTGGCCAGGTGATAGGTGGGAGACCCATCTGACTTCAAGATGACGAAGTCGTCCAGAGAGTCGTTGGCAAAAGTGATGGTGCCGCGCGTCAGGTCGAGAAACGATGTCTGCCCTTCTTCAGGCACCTTGAAGCGGATCACAGGCTTGATCCCCTGGCCCTCGTACTGTCGCGCTTGGGCGTTGCTCAACGCCCGACACCGGCCATCGTAGCCGGGCGGCTGGCCGCGACGTCGTTGTTCCCGGCGCAGTTCCTCAAGGCGCTCGGTGGAGCAGTAGCAACGGTAGGCCAGGTCGCCTTCGAGGAGCCGTTCCGCGTGAGAAAGGTGGATAGCCAGTCTATGGGACTGGTGGTAAGGACCGAACGCCCCCCCCTTTTCGGGGCCCTCATCCCAGTCAAGACCCAGCCACAGGAGTCCCTCGAGGATCGTGCGCTCAGCCGCCTCGCTGCTGCGGACGACATCGGTGTCCTCGACCCGCAGGACGAAGGTGCCCCCGTGGTGGCGGGCCAGGAGCCAGTTGAAAAGGGCTGTGTGTACGTTGCCCAGATGCAATTCGCCTGTGGGGCTGGGAGCGAACCTGACCCGTACTCTCTCAGTCATGGTCCCTCGCGGACAACTCCCTACAGGCGTGAACGATCATCTCTGCCGCGAGGGAGGAGGGTATCTCATAGGTGTTGATCACCAGGTCGTACAGAGTAGGATCCAGCCAGTCAACACGATGGTATGTGCGAAGATAGTCTCGTCTTGTCTGGTCGCTGGCCTTGATCTTCTTTGTGGCCTCTTCCTTCGTTATGCCCTCGCGCTGAGCCAGCACCGTCACACGGTGCTCGAAGGGGGCTACGACTTGGACGTGAACAGTCCCGGGCATGTCCCGAAGCAGCACCTGACCACCTCGCCCCGCGATGACCACGTTTCCTTCAAGGGCAAGGTGGCGGATCACCATTCCGACCATGTCGACATAGTCCTTCAGGGTTACGGCAAAGGATGGTAGAGCGGGGGAGAAGAACCCTCCAAATGGACTGCCCACGGATGATGCAGCTTCCCGCCGCTGGGTCTCGGCAGTGCCTGGCAGGGGAGGCATGGCATAGACGGCGTGCAGTACCCGGTCTGCCAGGTCTCTGCGCCCTTCGTAGGCGAGCTCCTGCAAGGCGATCTTGGGCACCCCCGCCTCCTCCGCTGCCCTGTGGATGATCTCCTGGTCCACCAGTCTGAAGCCGAGGGTCTCGGCTACTCGGGCCGCGGTCTCGCAGCCAAGGCTGGCCAATTGTCTGGAGACAGTGATCACACTCATGTTGGTCCGGAGTTACTTCTTGGCCGGCGGTTGGGAGGTTGGGCGAAGATCATACGCCCCTGAGCGGTCTGGAGGACCTTAGTGACCGTGGCGTCCACGATCTGGTCCATGTACTTTCTCCCATCCTCCACGACCACCATCGTCCCGTCGTCCAGATAGCCTACACCTTGATTCTGCTCCGTCCCCTCTTGGATGATGCGCACCTTGAGCGTCTCTCCGTGGAGGACCGCGGTCTTCACGGCGTTGGCCAGTTCATTGATGTTCAGCACCATGACACCTTGCAGCTGGGCTACCCGGTTGAGGTTGTAGTCATTGGTGATGATGGGGCAGTTCAGGTTCTTGGCCAGTTGCACCAGTTTGCCGTCGGCGTCCCTGATCTCCTCCACATCCATGTTGGTGACACGGACGGGCACCATGGACTCCTGCTGTAGCTTGCTCAAGATGTCCAACCCTCGGCGACCTCGCTTGCGGCGCAGGGCGTCGGAGGAATCGGCTATGTACTGGAGTTCATCGAGGATGAATTTGGGTACCAGCAGAGTCCTCTCGATGAATCCAGTCTGGCTGATGTCGGCAATACGTCCGTCGATGACAACGCTGGTGTCGAGCAGAAGCACGTTGTCGTCGGGTAGTCGAGGCTTGCTCTTGCCGAGAGACGCGCTCCATAGATACTGGAAGTCCTCGGCCCGCATGATCATGACACTTATGCCGAGAAGGCCGAAGACGACGCTAGACAGCAGTGGCAGAACCGTTCGCAAGTTGGAGGGCAGAAAAGCCAAGCTGAAGGCCAGTGGCAACGAGATCACCAACCCAACCGCCAGCCCGATGATCCCCATGACCAGGTGGCGAGTGGGTATCTGCTTGATCTTTCGACGGGCCCAGAGGGTCGGCTTGATGGTGAGCCAGGGTGTGATCAGCAGGCCCAGGCCGGCCCCTGCTATGGCCAACGCCAGCGCGGGACGGAGATAGGGTACCGTGAAAGCATCGGCTGCTCCAGATCTCGTCGCTATGTAGTCACCCACGCCCCAACCCACTGCAGAAAACAGGATCATGCCCACGATTCGCAATATGAGTTCTGTCCGCTTCATACGCTACCTCCGGATCGCCTGCGGGTCAGTCCCCATATAGCAAAAAGAGTGTACCGTGGAGTACACTCATGTCAGAGAAACACCCGCTGGCGTTGACCTTCTCGCGCTTATCGTCCCACATGGACGCGGTACAGACTATGAATGAGATGAGTCCTTACACGGGCGCTCCCTCAACGGGAAACCCAATCCTCAGCGGAGACTCCGGTCACGCTCCCCAGGTGGCACTCCTGACATGTAGCGGTCTCTCGGCGCTACTGGGGACCGACGGTATTCGGTACCAGACGTGCTGGCTTTGCACTAATACTACCAAATTCCCAGGGGCGTGTCAAGGATGACCGGTGGTGAGACTGTGGAAACAGGCGTAGGGCACTCGCCACACGGCACGAGCATTCCTGACACTGCTGGCTCGCTGCCCCTGCGCTGAGCTCAGGACCGGATTCTGTGCGGGCCGCGACCTGCTGAGGACGCGTTTTTTGGAAGCCTCCGGTCTCGTTTTTTGGTTCTCCAGCAGCAACATGAGCCCAGTACGCGGCTGCCGGCGGGCAACGAGCCAACCTCCCCTCTGGAACGCGATGCGTCTTGGGCGCGAAGAGAGCACCTGCGGGTTCCACGCGGCCCTGGCCGGCGCCCGGCGGGACACTGACTGTGTCGAAGGGTTTGGTGGTCAATACCCACGGCGCACCCCAAAACCGGTACCATTCGCCTCCCGAAGCTGCTATAATGTTGT
Source organism: Anaerolineae bacterium (assembly GCA_049697655.1). Lineage (GTDB taxonomy): Bacteria > Chloroflexota > Anaerolineae > UBA7937 > B3-Chlor > JAUVXJ01. The sequence continues at coordinate 6,124 of JBAVWD010000317.1, forward strand.
GGTCTGTGGCGTGGGGGAGATGCGGATAGCCATCACCGGAGCAGAAGGTCAGCTCGGAAGCAGCCTTCAGGAGGCGTTCGAGGGAAACGAACTCCTGCTCATCGACCTGCCGGAACA
>JBAVWD010000318.1:0-10159 GCA_049697655.1 Anaerolineae bacterium
CCCTCCCAGCGATCTGGCCCTGGTGGGCATCTACATGTTCGACACGCACATCTTCGAAGCGGCCAAGAACATCAAGCCCTCGTGGCGCGGCGAGCTGGAGATCACAGATGCGATCCAGTATCTGGTAGACCACGGCTACAAGGTGTATCCCTACGTTCATGAGGGATGGTGGATCGACACCGGCAAGGCGGAAGACATGCTGGACTGCAACCGCTTGTTGCTGGAGAGCATGGAACCTCGAAGCCTGGGAATGGTGGATGAGAAATCCAATGTCTCCGGCCGGGTGGTGATCGAGAAGGGCGCCCAGATCGTCAACAGCACCATCCGTGGGCCAGCCATCATCGGCGAGAAGAGCCGCATTGTGGACGCCTACATAGGTCCCTACACGGCCATCTATCACGACGTTCTCGTGCAGAACAGTGAAATAGAGCACTGCATCATCTTGGAGAACTGCAGGATCGTGGATGTTGGCGCGCGCATCGAGGACAGCCTAATCGGGCGAAACGTGGAGATCACTCGCTCGCCACTGAGGCCTAAGGCCTACAGGATGACCATAGGGGACAATAGCTACGTCGGAATCCTGTAGCATGTGGCGAGGCAGTTGTCTCGCAATCCTATGGTGCGTGGAAGGGGTTCGCGTGAAGTCACGAAAAGGGGTTTCTGTCGCGGAGAAAGAGTGGTCTCCATGAAGGTCACCCTGGTCTTCAGTGGAGGTGGCGTAGACGGCTTCAACAGCGCAGGCAAGGGGATGTCCGGAGGATGGATTGGTCACGGATTGGCACTACTGTCGGCCTGTGCTAAGGGGGCTGGCTACGAGGTCGATCTGATAGATCGTCGGGCGCTCCGCGACTGGGATCATTTTCGTGAGGAAGTCCGGATGCGATCTCCTGACGTGGCGGGGTTCGGCATGCTCAGCGTGGATTTCAACCCCGCCATGCATGGCATAGAGCTTGTGAAAGAGGTCAGTCCCCACACGATTGTCGTAGTCGGCGGGCCTCACGCGACACTCTCGCCCGATGAGGTTTTGGACAACCCTCTGGTGGATCACCTGGTCCTGGGCGAAGGTGAGATAACCTTCGTAGAGATGCTCCGAGGGTTCGAGCGTGGCGAGAGAATCGACCGCCTGATCCAGGGAAAGAGGCCTGACCTGGATCAGCTTCCCTACGCGGATCGAGAAATCTATCTGGATGAATGGCGCAAGGCCGGGTACCAGTATGATTCCCCGGAAGCCCCGCTCTCCGTGGAGACAAAGCCTCCCTTCGTGACTATCATCGCTGGCAGAGGTTGTCGGTACAACTGTAGTTTCTGCAAGCCTGGTGAAGACATCCTCTTCGGAAAAGGAGTACGCCGCAGAAGTGTGGGGCATGTCATCGGGGAACTGAAGGTCCTAAGGGACAAGTACCGCTTCAACACCCTGATGATCCACGATGACTGTCTCACTGAGGATCGTGAGTGGGTGACCGAGTTCTGCGATACCTACGAGGCAGAAGGGTTCGCGGAGCCGTTCTGGTGCCAGGCACGTGTTGATCACGTGGTGAGGCACGAGGACATGGTCCGGCGCATGGCGCAAGTGGGGCTGGCGGGCCTGTTCCTGGGTTTCGAGAGCGGGAGCGACCGGGTCTTGAAGTTCATCCGAAAGGGCACCACGCGGGCCAGGAATCTAGAGGCGGCCCGGATTTGCCGCGAGTATGGCATTCGCATCTGGGCCAACTACATGTTGGGGCTGCCCACGGAGACCGAGGACGAGATCAAAGAAACGATCTCCATGTTAAAGGAGATCGATCCTGACTACTACAGCCCGGCTTACTACACCCCCTATCCGGGCAATGACCTCTACGACTACTGTATGGAGCATGACCTGTCTCTCGTCAGGGACCACGACGGGTACAGCCGCAATCCCACTGAGCCCAAGATCAGGGGCCATGACCCCGAGTTCCTGAGATGGGCTCTCGTGGAATCACAGCGCCGGAAGCTGCGCAACAGTATCAGGAGAAGGACGGAGTATCTCTGGCGTCGCTATGCGTCGCCCCGCAAGGCCATATCCAAGCTGGGCACTGCGGTGCGTGCCTCGTCATGAGGAGGATGTGACATGGCTAGTCCATCTGCGGTCAAGGGCCTCGGCTACGAGCGGAGGCTGCAGGCCATAGGCCGTCTGGCAGAGAAGCAAAGGCTGCGTGACCTCTGCGTGCTGGAGGTCGAGGGAGGCGTGCTGCTCCAAGGGCGAGCCCTGGTCAGTACGAGGGAGGGCTTCAATCTCATCTCCAAGACTAGGGTGCTGAGCCACGATGATCTCGACCAGATGATACGCGAGCTGTGACCGGCAACCTGTGGCCGTAGAGAGGGGGAAGCGATGCAGAAGCTCTTCCAGGGCATGCTCAAGACCGACTATCAGGATGTCCTGAGAACCATAGGTCACTACGTTGACGAGCACGGCTTCTCGGATATCAGGCTCATAGAGACGGAGGATGGCCTGATCCTTCAGGGCAAGATCAGCACGGGTGCGGCCAGGGGTGACAAGAAGACCGAGACATACCTGCTTACCGTTCAGGATGTCAGGGATCTGATGCGAGAGGCCTACACTCGGCGGGGCACGAAGCTTTAGTCGCTTCGGGAAGCTTGCCTAACGGAGGTCCTGGATCTTGGAGAGTCTGCTGGTCACTGGTGGCGCTGGATTCATCGGAAGCAACTTCGTCCACCACCTGTTGGACAAGTACCCTGATGGCAGGGTCTTGGTCTACGACAAACTTACCTATGCAGGGAATCTAGACAACCTGAAGGACGTTGCGGACGACCCCAGGTACAGCTTCGTGCAGGGAGATATCTGTGACGCCGAGCACGTCGAGGAGGTGGTTCGCGAGCATAAGACCGATGCCATCGTGAACTTTGCAGCCGAGACGCACGTGGATCGCAGCATTCTGGCAGCGGGCAGTTTCATCCAGACAGATGTGTACGGCACGCACGTACTCCTGGAGGCGGTGAGGAAGTTCGGCCTGCGGAGGATGGTGCACGTCTCCACGGACGAAGTGTATGGCAGCGTGACCGAAGGATCTTCCGTGGAGACCGACAATCTGCTCCCTAACAGTCCATATTCCGCCAGCAAAGCCGGGGGCGACCTCATGTGCCGCGCCTTTCATGTCACCTACGGCGTGCCCGTGGTCGTCACTCGCGGATCCAACAACTTCGGTCCCTTCCAATACCCTGAGAAGGTGATTCCGCTGTTCATCACCAACGCGCTGGACGACAAGGCGTTGCCTCTCTATGGGGATGGGCAGAACGTTCGAGATTGGCTGTACGTCCTCGATCACTGCGAGGCTATCGACTTGATGCTGCAAGAGGGTCGCGATGGGGAGGTGTACAACGTAGGCGCCGACCGTGAGTTGACCAACCTGGAGCTGACGGAGACCATCCTGGGTATGCTGGACAAGCCGAGAAGCCTTATCCAGTTCGTCGAGGACCGCCCCGGTCATGACAGGCGCTATTCCCTCGATTCCAGCAAGATTCATGAACTGGGCTGGCAGCCTCGTTTTCGTTTTGAGGAGGCGCTGGAGGGTACTGTGCGCTGGTACGCCGACCACCGCTGGTGGTGGGAGAAGCTCAAATCGGGGGAATACGAAAGCTACTACCAGAAACAGTATGGTGGACGCCGAGTGCTGGCTGATTCGCGAAGGTGAGGATGGCCCGGTGCACTCCTGAGTCGCTTCGGAAAGCACAATAGCTCTCTTCCAACAGAGTCTCCACATGGTACGCCACGTCGCGACCATCTACGGAGACTCTTTCGGTTTCTGGAGGCCTTGCTGCGGGGGATCAGCTGTGCTCTCCACCGACTTCAGGCAGGGTCTTGTAGATCCGATAGACCATCCACAATGAGGCTGCCGTCAGCAGGCTGCGGAAGATGGCGATCACTGCCTTGTAGTTGGTGTACGCCTGTATCATTAACTCAGGCGCTGTGAGCTGTGAGAAAAACGGCGGGTTCAGAGGCAGGAACAGCCACCAGGTGGTCTGCGAACCCCAGTTCAGCAGATAGAAGGCGTAGCCAGCAATCTGAATGAGGTGGTACCAGGCCAGGCCCGGCTGCTCGGCGATCTCCAGAGCCAGAAGAGGGAGAAGGGCGAAGAAGTACTGCGGGTTGAAGAACGCGAAGGAGAAGAGGACCAGAAAGACCATCAGTGAGTACTTGCGCAGGGCCACGTAGGAGGATAGATCTCTCTCCGCGCTGCTGAAGAGGAGAATGGCATAGCCGATGGCGAAAAGGACAAGCTCGTCATAGAGGATGATGGGCAGCTTGGCAGCGAGCAGGAATTGCCCGTGTGCACGATCCAGGAGGGCGATGACCCCGGGCAGCGATCCGGTGACGATGGTCAGCATGGACGCCGCGATGAAAACAGAAGCACCCAGGAGGGCGCGCTTCTGCTTGCCGAGCTGTCTGAAGGCCCCCAGGACAAAGAAGGGTACAAGCACCGCATCCATGACTCGCGACAGGACCGCCAGGGCAAGTGCTGCCAGCGAAGAGAATGGACGGACGCGTTGGAACAGGTACAGACTCAGCAGCACGAAGAACCCCGCCACCACATCGTAGCGACCGTAGAGATAGGAGATGTACAACCCAATAGGGTTGAACATCCAGAAGGCGAGGGCGATGATCGCCTGCTTGGGCCGATTCCTCAGCAGGGCGAGGAGTAGGAACGCCGACGCCAGGTCAAAGACCAGATGAGGGAGCTTGAGGATCACCAGGGTGAGATGTATCCGTGGTGCGGTGGCTATTTGCATCGCCAGGTCGAAAGCCCCCTGGTAGTCCCCCTCTCCAAGAAGGCTCCATTGATCCGGCCAGATGAGCTCGCTTGGAGAGATGGCTGCTCGAAAGATCCAGATGGTAGCAGAGTACAGCAGAAGAGGAATCGGTTGTACTGCCAGATCTCTGGTGACTTCACCATGTAGTGCCAGGTTCTGGGCGTGATAAGTCACCCAGAAGAGGTCAGGGTGGAAAGCGATGGGCATCAGCACGAGGCGCACCAGGATACCGAGGGTCAGAAGAATGATCACCGATCGCCTCAGAGACTCACCTCGGCCGAGCGCGGAGAGGGAGGAGACAATACGGGAGTTCTTGAACCGATTCATCTTCCCTCGAATTTCTTCAAGCGACAGCGCATGTCCCGGAATGGGGGGGTGCCCGCCAGCGGATCACAGGCCACGTCGTCAATGAGCCAGTTGGCATTGTGCGGACCAGACCAGCCATGAGGGATGGACACCGTCAGGGGATGAATGGCTTCGGAGATCTTGGCCTTGAACACCGCAGTCCCCACACGGGTCTCAATAATCGCCTGTTGGCCGTCCCTCAAACCCACCTCCGCTGCGAGTGACCTGCTCATTTCGACCAGAGGTTGGGGATGGGCTTTCCGCAGAGCTGGCACGTTGCGATGCTGCGAGTGGTAGAACTGAGGCACTTTCGCCCCTGTGATCAGATAGTATGGGTAGACGTCGTCCTCCGGCCACTCGATGGGCGCAGTGGGGAGCGGATCTGCACCTCTCTCCTCGAGAGAGCGGCTGTAGAGTTCGATCCTTCCCGAAGGTGTGGTGAAACCTGTCTCCAGCACTCGCCCATGGATAGTGGGGGTCGCAGGCTCCTGGTCGGTCCAACCCGCCTGGGACAGCACAGCGTCGATGGCTTGCTGATCGGTATCGAAGGGGAAGAACTCCTCGTAGCCCAGCCTGCGTCCCAGGAGGGATAGCCACTTCCACTCAGGAAGTGCTTCGCCCCGCGGTTCCACGACTGGCAATCTCGTCCTTACCGGGTAGTCCGTTCTCAACGACTGGACGCTGATCTCGCCTTTCTCCAAGAAGGTGCAGGCTGGCAGGACCACGTCAGCGAATTCCGTGGAGTCGTTCATGAAGAGGTCGTGGATCACAACCAGGTCTAGGCTAGCCAGGGCCTGCCGCACTTTGCTCGTGTTGGCAAAGCAGGACATAGGATTGCCCTCCATGACCACGAGGCCGCGTATGGGATAGGGGCTCCCGTGCAAGATGGCCTCAGGCAGGAGGGCACTGGCATCCCGGGCCATGGGAAAACGGTCTCGCCAGAAGCTTGGTGCTGGACTCGGGAGGCCATCAGGCACCGGCAGGCTCTTGAGACTGCGATAAGGTGTGAGCATCAGCCCTCCCTCGACGTCGACGTTGCCAGTAATGGCCATGAGAATTGCCATGGCGCGGAGGGTCTGAGTGGCATTGCGGCAGTGCTGGACTCCTTGCCGTCTGTCCAACGACGCTGGCTTGGTGACGGCGAAACCGGTGGCCACTTCTTCGATGGTCGAGGCGGGGATGTCGGTGATGCGCTCAGCCCACTGCGGAGTGTAGGGGGCGACGTGCTCAGTCAACTTGTCGAAGCCGAGGGTGTGGGCCTCCACGAACTCCTGGTCGTGAAGGCTGTTGGCGACGATGTGGTGTATCATGGCCAGGGCCAGAGCGAGGTCGGTGCCTGGCCTGATCTGGAGGTAGGCATCAGCCTGGGTGGCGATAGGGAGACGGCGAGGATCGATGACGACGAGTCTGGCACCTTGCTGGCGAGCAGCCCTGATATCGGTGCTGATGCCGTGGTATCGGTGTAGATGGGTGGCGGCGGGGTTGGCACCCCAGAGAATGATGTAGCGAGCGTTCCTCAGGTCACACCAGGGCATGGGCGGGCGTCCAAACGTGTTGTTGTATGCCAGTATCTTCGGTCCCACGCACACCGACCAGGTGCCCGTGACGTTTGGCGTGCCGTAGAGCTTTGCCAGGCGGCTTAGCACTGCCTCGTCGACTACCTTGGCTGTGGTGCCCCGGTAGAAGACCAGCGTCTCTGGACCATAATCTCCTCTCATGGCCTCCAACTTGCAGGCGATGAAGTCCACCGCCTCATCCCATGACACCCGCCGAAGAGGTCTGCCCTTGGAGTCTCGGAGGAGGGGGTGTAGAATTCTGTCTTTGGCATACAGAATACTGTGGGCGTTGCGCCCCTTCACGCACAGCTTGCCCCTGCTCCAGGGATCCTCCGGATCTCCTTGTACCCGAACTACCTTGCCATTCTCGAGATGCACTATCATGCCGCACTCGGCACGGCAGATCTGACAGAAGGTTCTCCCAGTCCCGTCACGCATGATAGCTGCTCCACTCGTCAGACTAACACGCGGGATTATAAGACCCAAGAGATACCGGGGCAAGCATGGAGAGTGGTGGCGGCCGCGTTGCGGGGCACGCAGCATACTGCCAACTGGGGACGTAGTTCAGGCTTCGACACGCGCCCCAGCCAGCACTCGGGGAGGAGCGGCGCGGGACTCGGATTGGCACGAGCTCGGAGTGCGACACGCGCGTCTAGGCACGTTTTTGAGCCCATCTGCCCTTCTGAGGACAGCTATGGTAGAATCCCGCGGTATGATCGAGTTCTCCATCTCCACCTCGTTCATCAGGGGCGATCTGGCGCAGCTAGAATCCCTGATCAGTCTGAGCGGCTTCAGGAAACTGGAAATCGGCTTCTACGACGAGGAGAGCTTGCCAAGGGTCATGGATTTCGCCGCGAGGCGAGGCCTCAGCTACGGGTTCCATGATCCTTTGCCGCGGCTTCCGAGTGACGACTTCCCCTTTCTCACGGATCCCGATGATGAAAAGCGCTGGAAAACGCTGGACTCCATGTATCGCACCATGGAGACGGCGGTCGCCTACGGGGCGGAGTACGTTGTCGGTCACATACCATCTGTGATCTGGGAGCCGCGTCCTGCCCTCAGCGACGCCAAGATCGTCGAGCTGGCCCACAGTAGCTGTGATCAACTGTCCAGGTGGAGCAGCGAGGCTGGCATCCCCTTCGTCCTGGAGAATGTCGGTCCCAATCCCTACTTTTTCCACTTCGATGCCTTCGTGGGCGTCATGAGAGCCTTTCCTACTCTGGAGTTCTGCCTGGACATTGGGCATCTGCATCTGATGTCTGTGTACGCGGGGTTCAATTCTCTGGAGTTCGCTTCGGCCATGGCCCCCTACACCACCATCGTCCACATCTACAACGCCACGCCGGAGATGTATCGCAAGTACCACCACGTGCCAGTTCATCCTTCGCAGCGGCCGCAGGAAGGGTGGGCAGACGTCGTTTCCATCCTGGGGTGCGTGATGGGTGGTCGGCGGGGAGATCTTACCCTGGTCTTCGAGTACTCCCCACAGTACCGGGCTGGTGAGATGTTCGTCAGAGAGGGTATCGAATGGGTGAAGGGTGCCGTGATGGGGAAGGCGGCTACTTCTCAATGATGATGGTCACGGGGCCATCATTGTGGGTTTCGACCATCATCATCGCGCCAAAGACCCCAGTCTCGACGCGAAGACCTTGCTCTTGCAGGAAGACGATCAGTCTCTCTATCAGCGGCTCTGCGATCTCTGGAGGTGCAGCCTGTCCGAAGTTGGGCCGCCTGCCTTTTCTGGCGTCGCCGTATACGGTGAATTGCGAGACAACCAGCGCCTCGCCCCCCACGTCCAGCGCCGAACGATTGAACTTGCCTTCGTCATCTGCAAAGATGCGCAGATTGGCGATCTTGCCAGCCAGGAACTCGGCTTCCTTGTCCCCGTCGTCGTGGGTGACCCCCACGAACACGACCAGGCCCGGTCCTATGGTGCCGACCACTTCCCCGTCGACCGAGACGGAGGCTTTGCTCACTCTTTGAACGACTGCGCGCATCGTTTTCCTCGTGCTGCCCTCGCTGCATTTGACCGGGCAAGCACAGTCTGGTATGCTAGTAAGTGCGGGGATGTTGTACCAAGAGAGGCTGGGCCATGATTAAGTTGTTGATGAGCTGGGACATCAAGGCTGGGAAGGAAGCGGAATACATGGAATTCGTGACTCGGGAGTTCACGCCACAGCTGATGAAGCTGGGAATCCAGCCCACTGAAGCCTGGTACACGGTGGTGGGCAATGGTCCTCAGGTGCTGGCCGGAGGCATCACTAAGGATCGCGAGACGATGATGAGCATTCTTGAGAGCGAAGACTGGGAGGGGCTGGAGGCCAAGCTGCTGGACTACGTTCGCAACTACAAGTACAAGGTAGTGCCTGCTACTGGTCAGTTTCAGCTCTAGTGGTGAGGGCTCCCCGAGGTCTAGTTCTTCGCGCCAGCTGTGTCCTTCTCTTTCTCCTTTTCCCCCTTTCCATCTCCCCCTGGCAACTCCTTGGCCGCTTCCCCTGCCGTCAACTGACGATTGTCGGTTACGTAGAATCCTGAGCCCTTGAAGATGATGCCTACTGGTTGAATCACGCGTCGGACAGGCCCAGAGCACTCTGAGCAGGTCTTCACTGGTTCATCAGAGAAGTGCTGAAACACCTCGAGTCTGCGCCCGCATGTCTCACACTCATATTCATAGATGGGCATAAGTCCGATCACACCTCCTGATGTGACGCTTCTTGCTGGTCCGCTCGTCTATCGAACAGGTAGTTGCTTCCCTGCCTTTGGCTGCGGAAACGACGGCGAGACCTCTGGCTTGTAGGGCATCGGCGACGCGTTGGCGCACTACCGCATCATCATCCACAACCAGTATCCTGGCCAACCGCGAGGTCATGCCTGCTCCCAACCTCATATTCTACGGGATTTTCAGCTGCCCAGCAAGTGTTGGCCAACACCCCTGGGCAGTAGACAGCAGTTGATCGCAGCCATTATCTCGCTCCCTGGTTGGCGACAAATGGTGCAAGAGCGGCCCATCCATTCTGCGTTGTCACGTGATGCGGGCCGACGGAAAGTCCGCTGCTTTGGCGATCATTCGGTAGACACGAGGGTGGCCGTCGCCAGCGAGTCCTCGGTCACGGTTCTCGAAGGCGCGGCGCCAGAGCAGACTCGTGACGAGATCACCAGCGTGGAGGTGGGTCGGCGTCGAAGGGCCTGAGAATCAGCGGCGGGACGCCCGGTCCAGTTCCTCTCTGAATGAAGGACCCTCAAAGATGGACGCTGCGGGTCGTGCTTTGGCGTACGGAAATGGGTGCCCCGGAGCTGAGTCTCTTTGGACCAGAACACCCTGAGATCTTCAAAGAGGTCGATGGCCGGGGCCGGGCTTAGCCCGACAGTTCCTGCTTCGATACACTATCAGGTGGCGATGAGCCCCCGGCCAAGCAGGGTCAGGCTCACCAGCGCCAACACCAGGCCAAGGAGTGCCAGCAGGGCGGCGG
>JBAVWD010000319.1:0-1788 GCA_049697655.1 Anaerolineae bacterium
GAGGGCGGCGGAGGCCATTGAGCAAGACGGCGCTCACGTCATCGTGTTAGGCTGCACCGGCCTGGCCGGCCTGGCCGAGCAGGTGAAAGCCGGCCTATCGAAGGCCGGCCATGAGGTACCCGTCATCGACCCGGCCAGCACCGCTCTGAAGGTGGCTGAGGCTCTCGTTGATGCCAGGCTCACCCACAGCAAGCGGACCTATCCGCAGCCGCCGGAGAAGAAGGTGGTGGGCTACCCGCGACGTTGAGATCGCCCACCGCAGCGCGCCGAGTGATCCCACCCTGAGGGGAGAGGTCTATACCTCTTCCTCGTATCGGCGAAGACGGACAATAGATTCTTCCGCGTACACGTCCCGAAGATGACGATAGCGGCTTAGCCTTGCTGCGATATATGGATCCGGCACGGGCGGCAGGGGTTCCAGGGCTAAGGCCCTTTCATATCCTATGTCTCTTAGGGCCTTCATCATGGCCCGAAAGTCGGTGTGCCCGTAGCCCACTGCCTGCCTATTGCTGTCCGCGATATGCACATTGACCAAGAGTTCTTCGGCCTTGCGTATGGCCTCGGCGGGGTCTTTCTCCTCGATGTTCATATGGAAAGTATCGAGGTGGAGTTTCGCCGCGCTCGACCCCACCTCCGACACGAAACGAAGCCCCTGGTCGACATTGTTGATCAGGAAGGTTTCATAGCGATTGATGGGTTCCACAGCCAAGAGGATACCTTCATGTTCAGCGTACCTGGCGGCTCTTTTCACCGACTCTACAGCGTAGTTCCATTCTCTCTCCGCTGCCGCTACCCACTCTTCTTCACTTTCGAAGTCGCCCACAGGGCTGGTCTTGGCCACGGCTGATGGGACGACTATGATCAAGGGTGCCAACACGGCAGAGGCAAGATTTATGCAGTGCTTCAGGTAGTTGACCGCTCGCTCCCTCACTCCAGGGTAGGGGTTCGCCAGGTCCCTGTCCTCCGTGGGCCAGGGATAAATGCCCGCGATGGAGAGCACCTCCAGATCGAACTCACGGCACAGTTGGTTCACCCGCTCAAGGTCATACTCTTGCGGCTCGCCCTCCAATTCGATGCCATCGTAGCCGTATTTCTTCAGGCGCTCAAAAGTGGTGCGAAGAGGCTCTCCGCCGTAGATCCAGTTACTGATAGAATACTTCATCCTGTAGCCTCCTCATGCCAGCGGAACACAGTGATGGATTTCTCGGCTTATAGGTCTCTGGTGTTTTGCAGAGGGCACTAGCTAAGGCAAGTCGCTCTGTGGCGACGCGGCGGCATCCCTGTTGTTTTTCCCCTGTCTAGCAAGGTCGACCAAGTCGCTACGCAAGGGATACGTACCGTACTCCTTCACTGTCGTCGCAAAGGCTTTGGCATTCTCTGGGGGGAAGGGCAGCCAATTCTCGGGGCCAGCGATGTAGCCTCCTCCCTGGCCCAGGAGGGCGAGTTGCTCCAGAGCCTCCGTCCGCACCTCTTCTGAAGTGCCGAGCGTAAGGATATGTTGGGTGTCCATCCCACCCGCGAAGACGATCTGGCCACCGTATTCCCTCTTTAGCTTCGCCTGATCGTTGGCGTGCTTCTGCACGGGATGCAAGACGTCAACTCCGATTTCTATTAGGTCGGGAACTATAGGCTCTACGTGGCCACAGGAGTGGAAGAAGAAGAACAGCCCAGCCCGCTTGTAGACTCGTATGATCTCGGCCAGAAGGGGCTTGAAAAACTCACGGAACATGGCAGGCGAGATCAACAGTGATCTCTGCGAGCCGTAGTCGTCTGAAAACCAGCCTGCGT
>JBAVWD010000320.1:0-5679 GCA_049697655.1 Anaerolineae bacterium
GTCCACCACTGCGGTCTTCCAGGTCATCCAGGCGGCAAGGGCCCGGACCGTGTCGATCGTCTCCTCCGGATGAAAGCGAAGCCCACCCTTGGCCGGTCCTCGGGCGTCGTTGTACTGCACGCGGAAGCCCTTGAAGACCCTCACGGAACCACCATCCATCCTGACCGGCAGGCTGACGTGCAGCTCCCGCATCGGCTCTCGTAGGAAGGCGTGCATACCTGGGTCCAAGCCCAGGATCTGTGCAGCTTCATCTAGCTGCCTCTGCGCGATTTCGAAAGGGTTCAGCTTATCCATGACTCTACATTCTCCTTACACTGTTTTCATCTGACGGATGAGCGTCAGTCTTCTTCGTTCGCCTCCCGGGACTCGCCGTACGGCAGAGAGAAACTGATAGTGGTGCCCTTGCCCAGCTCGCTTTCTGCCCAGATCCTACCCCCGTGGCTTTCCACTATGGTGCGTGACACAGGGAGCCCCAGGCCTGTTCCTCTGACCTTGTCGCCGATGGGTGACTTCACCCGGAAGAACTTCTCGAAGAGCCGGTTGAGGTGTTCTGGAGCGATTCCCATGCCATTGTCGGCCACACTGACCACGACTTCGCTGGCGGCCACTCGCCCCCTCACGACCACGAGCCCGCCATCTGGCGAGTACTTGATGGCGTTGTCGAGCAGGTTGCGCAGCACCTGTTCAATGCGGCGAGGATCGGCGGGCACGATTGGGAAATCCGTGGGGAAACTGATCACAAACCGATGCTTTGCCGTGCGACGAGACATCTCACTCGCCAGACCCTCGACAAGGCGAGGGATCAGAGTGGGTTCCTCAGCCAACGTAAGCAGTCCGGCATCGATGATTGAGGATTCCAGCAAGTCCTGGATCATGGTCTGCAGAGCCTCGGCCTCAGCCTCGATAATCTCCAACTGCTCCCTCTTCGATGCCTCGTCCCACTGAATCTCTTCGAGCAACAATGCCGAGGCGTATCCCTGTATCGAGGTCAGTGGTGTGCGCATGTCGTGCGCCAATGCCGAAATTAGTTCCGACCTCAAACGTTCCGCCTCCTGCACAGCCCTGGACTTCTCCGCCTCGTGCATCAGTCGGATCTGATTGATGCTGATGATCATCAATTCGGCAAAGGCTTGCAGGAACGGGACATGTGACGCTGAGAACCACTCGCCACTGGCGAAAGTCTCCAGGGTGAGCACACCCATCTTCTTTTCCCGATAGATGAGAGGCACGCCAACAGCGCTTTTGGGAAAGTCCAGGCCGCGCGACGCCATCCTGAAGAGCTCGCGGTTGTACTCAGTCATATTCGCCATGGCGAAAGCGGACTCATCCGGAGTACCCCACACTTCAGGCCTCCCGGATTCGAGCACCTTGCCGGACATCGACTCGCCTATGCGCAGGCTTATCTTGTCCAGGGCATCTGCATCGTAGCCAAAAGAAGACGCGACCCGTAGCATGCCAGTCGCCTCGTCGAACAGGAAGAGGACACCGGCCTCGGCTGGCCTTATGGCCTGCACCAGTGTGCTCTGAATGGCAGGCAATATGTCCTCAATGCTCACGATCGACGCCAGTGTCTTGGAGACCTCAAAGAGAGTGGAGACCTCGTGAACGTGCCGCTGGTTTTCCAGCTCGACGGCATCGCGTGCCAGGTACTGCGCCACCTGCTCCGAGATTCCGCGAAGCAGATGCTTCTCCTCTTCAAGGAAACGCCAGCTACCATCTGGATAGTAGACGGCGATCGACCCTACCGGCTGGCCACCTAGCATTATCGGGACCGCGAGAACGGACCCCACCTCCGAGTCTTCCGGGTAGCCGCCTGGCTTGGAGATCTGCTCCTCCAGCAGGGCTCCCTCCTCACAGATAGCCCGTCCCAGTGGTCCCTCTCCAGGCACCAGACACAGCCGCCGGGCGCCCGCTTCGTCCATGTTGGCCGACCAAGCCACATCTTCCCGTCCGCCTGCGGCACAGAATACCACGGCCAGAGCATCTTGATACTGCATGGAGGCTGGCAGTCGCTCAGCCACGGAGGTGAGGAAGTTGCCAAGGTCACCTGCCACCAGCGCTTCGCGGCTGACGTCATAGAGGATGCTAAGTTCCTTGACCCGTTCGCGTAGACGGAACCTGGAACTGTGAAGCCGCTCTCGCAGCACGCTGCTCTCGATGGCCCGACTTAGCTGGCCACCCAATGCGGACAGGAAAGCCAGATGAACGGAGCTGAATCGAGACGGCTGAGCACTCGCCGCGCCCATTACGCCCATTACGTTCCCTGTGGCCTTGAGTGGCACGCCCACATAGGTCCGCACTTCAGGCCTCGAGGACGTCTGGGCCGAGAACGTGGGATCTGCCCAGGTGTCCTCAACCACAATCACTTCGCCTGTGCGCGCGACTTGCCCAGCGAGGTCTCCCATCAAGCCCTGGCTGCTCGGGCTGTGGGGAAGGTAGTCCTTAGATGACTCGTAGGCGAGGATCTCCAGCGTCGTGGTCTCCTGATTGTACAGGCTGACGCAGGCGATCTCAAGCCCTGTGATTTCTGTCACGCTCTCCAGGGCCATTCCCACCACATCGTCCAGATCTGTGCACTCGGCCGCGAGCCTTCCCAGCGCATCGAGAGCGCTCAACTCACGAGGCACAGCATCTGGCAGGGGTCCTTTGGTATCCACTCTTGCCCAACACTCAGCGGCACTAGCCGGTGGCTAGTCCATGTGGCAAAGAACGCCAGCAAGACGCGTCACGCATAATACCATACCCATCTCCCAACGTCAAGCACGGAATGCCGCCCGTGGTCTTGCGCTTGCTGTCGCACTCCACTATAATAATCCTGAGACTCAGCGCGGGAGGGTGAATTGCGTCGCAAAGATACCAGGAAGCGTAGACCAGCTCAGTTTCTCTTCCTGATTCTGAGCATCTTGGTGGTGCTGAGCATGGCCTTGGGCTATCTGCTCACTGCCTTGCCCACGCCTCCCCCGCCCACACCGACCCCCACCCAGGCACCCGTGGTATCCCTGGTGGCTCCTCTTCCGATGGTGATCTAGCGTCTTGTCCGCGAGTGCAGGTAGCAGTGCGTCACCCCTCGACCGCCGGCCGTCCCCAGACATGCGAACGAGAAGTGCGCGACGCAGCCCAAGGTGCCCCTTGTCCCACCCCTGTGATTGAGGGGGAGAGACCACATGTGGATGCCGCTACCGTTTCCTGGGCGGCGATGAATTCGGCCCCGTGCAGTCGCCCCCCGCGCTCAGAACCGGTGACAAGCCCGACCACCCAGCGGCGAGCCGCTCCCACACCCGATATGTTGACACACCACAAAAAAGCCTGGGCAGGAGTGGGCAGTTCACTCCCCCAGCCCCGGCTTTTGGCTAGAAAGGCCCTTGCGGGCGGCTTCCAGCGAAGCTCCCGCGAGCTTGCCTAGAAGAGCTTGGGCTCCTTGTCCGGATTGAGCTTCTTAAACTTGGCCAGCAACTCCTCCTGGCTCTCTTCATGATCCGGGTCAGGCGCGCATGCATCTACTGGGCAGACCAACGCGCACTGCGACTCCTCAAAGAAACCCACGCATTCTGTGCACTTGCTGGGATCGATGACGTAGACCTCATCTCCCTCGCTGATGGCTTCGTTGGGGCACTCCTCCTCGCAGGCCGCGCAAGCGATGCACTCCTCAGGATCGATCTTATAGGCCATTTCCGACTCTCCTTTCCACATTTCGTACTGAGTTGTGTCTGACTCCTACGAGTCGACAGGGATAATTATACACAACATCTCTCTCTTTGCAAGTGGGGCAGATGCTCGCGCCAGGACCTCGGTCTGAGGCGCCGGCTAAGACACTGGCCTGGAGCGGTCGTGCCCTCCTCGGCCACCGCAGCGATGATAGGGGTGCGCTCAGACTAGAGTGTAGAGAAACTGGCACTAAGAAACCCTGATTGCTGTCCGGGTCGCACGATACTGCGGACTCGATCCACCACGCTCACGGGCTTCTGTCTGGCTTGGCCAGGGAAGGCCTGCTAAGTGGCAGTGTAAACTGGAGAGTCGTACCCTTGTCCAGTTCGCTCTGGACCTCTATGGTACCCTTGTGTGCCTCTACCAGCGCCTTGACGATCGTCAGACCCAGGCCCGTGCCTTCGATGGCCTTCTTGGTCACGTTTCGTCCGCGGTGAAACGGCTGGAACAGGTTTGGCAGGTCCTCAGGTGGAATGCCCAACCCGGTGTCGCTCACTCTGATCTTCAAGTGTCCATCATCCTGCCAGGCCGCCACCTCCACACTTCCTCCTTCGGGCGTGAACTTCACAGCATTGGAGAGGAGGTTGCTCAAGATTCGCTCCAAACGTCGAGGATCACCCTCTGTCCTCGGGAGTCCGTCGTTCACATCCATCTTCAGGGTGACCCCCTTCTTCTCCGCGAGCGGGCGTATCCCCTCCATCACTCCCCATATCAACTCCGGCAAGTGTACCGTCTCCATCTCAAGTTGCAGGCGTCCGGCTTCCAGTTTGGAGATGTCGAGGAGATCGTTGACCAGAGCGAGCTGCCGCTGTGAGCTCTCGAAGATGATCCCCAGGAACTCCTCCTGAGTCTCGGTCAGGGGACCCGGGCTTCCTTCCATAAGCATCTCAGAGAAGCCCATGATGGATGCCAGGGGGGTGCGCAAGTCATGGGAGACGGTGGCGATGAACTGGCTCTTCATCTCTTCCAGGTTCTTCCGCTCGCTGATATCGCGTCCAATAATCTGCCAGCCCATCAGTCGTCCGCCCTTCTCCATGGGACTGACGCGGATCTCGAGAGGCACCTGATCGCCCCATCTGTCGAAGATCTGTAGCTCGTGAGCCTGCTGCAACATACCGCTGCTCGGCTCGGAGGACAGAAGTTGATCCACCTGCTCTAGGTACTCTGGGCACACAAGTTGCGTGAAGGGCCGGCCCAGCACATCGCTCTGCTGATGGCCGGACAACCTCTCGGCCTCCCGGTTGAAGAGGGTGATGTGTCCCTCCAAGTTCAGAATCAGGATCGCATCCGGAGCGTCTTCGATCTGATGCCTCAGCTGAAGTCCCTGCTCAGTGAGAGCCTGATACAACCGGGCATTTTGCAGCGCGATCGCGGTTTGGTTGGCGAACGCCGTTACTGCGGGAATGTCGCCCTCCGTCAGCCCATCGCCCATTATATAGAACACGCCAACCGTTTCGCCCCCGACCGTCAAAGGCGCACTGATGCTCTCCGTCAGCCCCAGTAGGTCTGCGATTCGCCCGGCCAAACGACGCCCGAACCTGGGCAGTGTGTCCCCCACCAATTCCGCGGGACGTTCCACAAAAGTCGCTCTGCCCTGTTTGACCACCTGGTAGTACACAGTGCCAGGCACGACATCAAAGCGGAAATCCGCGGCCGAGAGCCCGGTCAGTTTCTCCGCAGCTCTCAGGGCACGGGACTCGAAAGTCAGATGGGAGATCCCCAGTTGCGAACCGTCATCGGTCAGGGTCAGGATCGCGGTGTGGTAGCCTAGCTTCGCCACCTCATCTCCCACGGTGCGATACACCTCGCCGGGTGTCCGGGCGCGCTGCACAGCCGCGGCAGCCTTGCTGAGGGCCAGCATCAAGCGCTGGGCGCGCGCGACCTCAGCCTCCGCTCGCTTTCGACCGGTGACGTCGCGGAAGATCGCGCGAGTCGCCGCCGGTTTGCCGCCCAAGAGCTTGCAGTTGATATTTC
>JBAVWD010000321.1:0-3767 GCA_049697655.1 Anaerolineae bacterium
GAAGCACGGGCAGCCTTCCCCTGTGAAGCTGCGTCCGTACCATAGCGCCGATCACCAGCGCCAGCACGGCACCCAGCACAACGATGATCTCCAGGCTAAGCATTTCCGTCACCTCCTTCGAAAATCGTTTGTAGCGCTCCAGCCAGCACCCGGTCAAGACCGGGCACTAGACTCTCTTGACACCTCGGTGAGCGTCGATCTCCCTGTGGGAGACAGCCACGTCCCTGCGCTCCCTCTGGGTCACCACCATACCCCAGACCAGTAATCCGAACAGCAGACCGAGTATCCCGATGAGCTCTAGCGACAACATCTCCTTCACCACCTTTCTTTGTTCTCTGGCCCGATGGTTGCTGAAGTGACCATCAGGCTGCTGGCCGTACGGGGTTACCAGGCTCCCCCCGTCGTGGCCGGGGAGATTCTCTTCAACTGGACTTCGTTCCTCCCCACTTGGGTCCTGACCACAACCCACACCAGGGCTGCGTACACCGCTCCCAGAACTCCGATGATCTCCAGTGCCAACATCTTTCGTGCCTCCTTACTCTTCCTTCTCCATCTGTAGTCTACATCACGGCGGCCCTCCTTTGAAGAGCCGGAGTGCTCGTTCTGGACCCCCGAGAAAGACTTGCTGTGGTCGCCGCATGGGGAATGGATATGCCCGCGGGAGCGGACGGGGACTCAGGTATTCAGGGCGATTCTTGATAGGCAAAGATGCGCACTGGCAGGTACGCCTCCTGGCGCTGGGGCTGAGTGGCCGTCCCAATTCCCTGCTCAAGGGCCAGAGGGGAACCGGAAGGTGGGGTTACGCCCCTGGGGTACCAAAGGGCCATTGTCAGGACGGCAGGGGGCAGGTATAATTGGTAGTTGGAGCTACGATGGACCTGATCCGTACTGAGCAATTGACCAAGCGATTCGGCGAGTTCGTGGCCGTCAACGAGGTCACGCTGACCGTGGCCGCCGGTGAGATCCTGGCCTTACTGGGACCCAACGGGGCGGGCAAGACCACCACCGTGCGCATGCTGGGTTCCATCCTCAAGCCCACGTCGGGCCAGGCCACTGTCGCCGGATATGACGTAGTTCGCGATGCCAGAGATGTGCGCAGCACCGTGGGCCTCCTCACCGAGTTCCCGGGGCTGTACCACCGGATGAGGGCCGACGAGTACCTGCACTTCTTCGGCGAACTCCAGGGCCTCTCCCGAGCCCGGCGGGAGCTGCGCATCGAGGAGTTGATGAAGCGCTTCGGGATGTGGAATGCCCGCAAGAAACGGCTGGGCGAGTACTCCAAGGGCATGCGACAGAAGATCGCCCTCATCCGAGCTCTGATCCACGACCCCAGAGTGTTGTTCCTCGACGAGCCGACATCGGCCATGGATCCGCAGAGCGCCAAGACCGTGCGAGACGCCATTGCGGAACTACGCTCCTCTGACCGGGCCATCATTCTTTGCACCCACAACCTGGCCGAAGCGGAGACGCTGGCGGATCGCATCGCCATCATCAAAGAGGGCCGGATCATCGCCCTGGGAACGCCGCAGCAGTTGAAGAGTCATCTGCTGGGCAACCCCCTGCTGGAGATGCGCCTCGGCCAGCCCCTGGATGGGCTGCTGCCAGCTATCGAGAGCCTGGTCACCGTGGAGGAGAAAGGGGACGACTGGTTCCGCTATCGCACCGACCTTCCGGCGGAGATCAACCCCTTGCTCGTTCGTCGTCTGGCAGAGGAGGGCGCGCGCATCGTCACCCTCAGCGAGGTGGCACGCAGTCTCGAGGAAGTGTATCTCCGTATCGTGGAGGAGCGGGAGTGATGTCCAAAACTCTGATCATCACCCGCCGCGAGATGCGCGACAGCCTGCGAGACTGGCGCATTGTCACGCCGATCCTGCTGCTGACCATGATCTTTCCGGCCTTGATGACCGTGACCTCGGGGGTGGCGGCAGATATCGCCGTGGTCTGGGGAGCCGGAGAAAACGCCAGGGTGATTTTGGGCCGGCTGGTTCCCTTCTCCCTAATGATCGTGGGTTTCTTCCCCATCTCTTTCTCTCTGGTCATCGCTCTGGAGAGCTTTGTGGGGGAACGAGAACGCCGGAGTATAGAGCCTTTGCTGTCCATGCCCGTCTCTGACTGGGAACTGTACCTCGGCAAGCTTCTCTCCTCCATGGCTTTGCCTCTGCTGGCCAGCTATCTAGGGATTGGCATCTACTACGTCGGGCTCATCGTCGCCAGCGAGTACGTCATCTCTGCGGAGCCTTTGGTGCTGATCGTGGTGCTGACGACTATGGAGGCACTGGTCATGGTGGCCGGGGCGGTGGTGCTCTCCAGCCAGACGACGAGTGTGCGCGCGGCCAACCTTCTGGCCAGCTTCATCATCATCCCTGTCGCTCTTCTGCTCCAGGTGGAGGCCGTGTTGCTTTTCTGGCATCACTACGAGGCGCTGTGGGCCATAGTGGTGGCGCTGCTCGCGGTGGACCTGATGCTCATTCGAACGGGAATGCGCATCTTCAATCGCGAGGACCTGCTGGCGCGAGAGTTCGATGAGATCAGTCTGCCTTCAATCTGGAGAGCATTCAAGCACCTGTTCGCCTGCCTGCCTGTCGACGTGCGGCTGCCCAGGGACGGACCGGCCCCGAGGGTAAGCATACGTCGCCTGTACGTGCGTGACATACCCCAGTTGATGCGCCTACAAAGGCTGCCTCTTCTCATCGCGGCGCTCGTGCTCTTGGGGGCGTTGGTGGCTGGGTGGGCGGTCGCCCAGGCGTTCCCGCTCCCGGCTGGTGTGATCGACCTGGAGGGCCTGGGCAACGTCGATTGGGCAGGAGACATGCCCGACGTTCCTCTGCTGCCTGGTTTTGACGCGCGTGGCATTTTCACGCACAACCTGTGGGTAGTGGGGATTAGCTTGGCTCTGGCCCCACTCTCCTTCGGCGCTGTTCCCCTCATGTTGCCGCTGCCGGCGATGCTGTTGGTGGGCCTTTTCGCGGGTGAGGCTGCGTTTGTGGGCCTGAATCCGCTGGTCTTCCTGGCCGTCTTCATTCTGCCCCACGGCATACCGGAGCTGGCAGCGGTGGTCCTGGCCATGGGTTTCGGGCTGCGTCTCGGGGCCTCCATCATGTCACCCCCTCCTGGGTTCTCCATCAGCGAGGGCCTGCTGCTGTCTCTCGCGGACCTGCTGAAGGTGTTCGTCCTGCTGGTGATCCCCTTGCTGCTCCTGGCCGCGGTAGTGGAGGTGTACGTCACCCCCTTAGTGGTGATGCGGTTCTTCGGCGCCTAGGGGTGCCGGGCATAGCCGCGTCGTCCCTTTCGCCTCTCGAGTCCTTCTTCCGCAGCCTAACCGCTGTATGCTATTGAGCAGCCAGGAGAACCGTGGTATAATGTGGGTCAGGAATCTACCCAGTCGTTTACCTGTCTTCCAGAGCATCCGTTGACGTAGCTTCTGGAGGTGGACCATGGCCGCGGGTGGTAGGACCAGGCAGCGAGCGGAGCTACTCCGTCAGGTGCTTCGCTATCACTCCTACCGCTACCACGTGCTCGACGATCCCGAGATCAGCGACGCCGAATACGATGCCTTGATGGTGGAGCTGAAAGAGCTGGAGGCTGCCCATCCGGAACTGGTTACCCCCGATTCCCCCACCCAAAGGGTGGGCGCTGAGCCCCTGCCAGGGTTCGAGAAGGTCGAGCATCGGCGGCCCTTGCTCAGCCTGGAGAACGCCTTCAGCGAGGATGAGGTGCGGGCCTGGGAGAAGCGGGTGTTGAGGATCCTGGGGAACGGCGCCGAGGTC
>JBAVWD010000322.1:0-1641 GCA_049697655.1 Anaerolineae bacterium
GAGCTACCAGGTTGAGTTCAAGCCCTCGCAGGTAGGCATCATGGACTACAGGATCAGGGCCTGGGACACCCTGGGCAATCATCGCGCCAGCGGCCTTGAAACACTAGAGGTGAAGTCCTGCGGTTAGGGTGCCAGTTGCCGCAGTCGCCTGTCAGCCTGGTACAGTGCAGGGCGTGAGGGCCGCCATTCGGTTGGGAGCAAGGAGGCGAGAGTGAGAAAACGGTGGATCGTCTTGGTCTTTCTCGTTGGGGCAGTGGCCTGCCTTTGCCTGTCCTCTAGCCTGGTGTGGTGGGGAGGGCACCTCAAGCACACGCCGGGCAGCGGCCCTTCCGTCAGGATTATCGACCCTCACTACGGTGACCGTGTGCCTATGGAAAGGGCGGTGCTGGTGCAGTCGGAGGCCAGGGATACCACCAATCTGGTTACCCAGGTGGAGTTGTGGGTGGATGGACAACTACAGTGGGTGGATGGTAGCCAGGAGGCTCAAGGCACCTCCCATTTCTTCGCTGCGCAGGGCTGGCAACCTTCCTCGCCGGGCTCTCACACCTTGATGGTGAGAGCGCTGAACAGCAAGGGTGCAGTGGGCCAGGCGATCATCGTCGTGGACGCGGTGGAGGGCCTCTTCGGCATTGGGCCTGAGGGGCAGGAAGTGTACCTGGACGACATCAGCTCTGCGGAGTATGTGGTTTCCGAGGGGGACACAGTAGAGGCGATCGCCGAGAGTCACCAGGTGTCTCCGGAAGAAATTCTGCAATTAAACCCGGAACTGGGGGCAGATGAACCTCTGCCAGAGGGAGCGATTGTGGAGGTGCCCTTCGAACCCGAGATTCTTACGGAGGAAGGGGAACCAGGGGAAGAGCCAGAGTTGGGGCCCCAGCTCGGGCCGCCTCCGGGGCCTCCGGAACCGCCAGGACCGCCTGTGGTGTTACCAGAACCTCCTGAGGAGCTGCTGCGCGATGGTGCGCCCGTGGAGTTGATAATCACCAACCTCACCTTGAGCAATCTGAACCCTCAGCCAGGCGAGCAGGTAGTGGTGGGCCTGACGATCATGAACATGGGTGGCGGCACGGCCGAGAACTTCTCTTGGGCCTGGGACCCCGGCACCGGCGAGGGCTGGATTGCGTACGAGACACCTGTCGCCTCCCTGGTGCCTGGCGACGACGTGGTGCTGGAGATGGCCTACACTTATCAGCAGGAGGCCCAGTATGGGGGCACTGCCTGGGCTGACTCCGGAGAGCAGTATGATGAACCTGACGAGGCCAACAACTTCGCCCACGCTACGGTCACCGTGGGACAGGGCCGCCCGTCCGGAGAGTTGAACCCGATCCAACAGAACATTCTCGGCGACTTGAGGAGACTGCTAGACAGAATCAGGGACGGCCAGGTTGGCCAAGGCGGAGATGGGGAAGAGGGGCCTGAACTCAATGAACCGCCTGCACCCCCCACGCTGGAAGTAACACATGTAGGATGTGAGCTCAGAGCAACGGTCTATCCCAACTCGAGCGATGCGCTGGCGTACTATCTGTACCGTTGGGATGCCACCAGCGGTGGGGATTTCGAGCAGATTGCCGAGTTCGGCCCAATGGTGCCGGGGCAGTACGGCACGCGGACGGAGACCGCCCCCCAGCCCGGCGAGTACTA
>JBAVWD010000323.1:0-4571 GCA_049697655.1 Anaerolineae bacterium
CTCCCGGCAGGTGACCGCGGAACAGTATGTCGTATAGGTGATATGGCGCGTACATGTAGGCTACCGCTGAGAGGAGTGCTGCTTTGGACCCGAAAATGTCCCGCGCGAAGACGTACATGGCCACGCCTGAGGACAGGAGGGCCAAAATGAAAGACAGGAGCATGGTATGAACCAGGCTCAGACGCATGACGAACAGCAGTTCGCTCACATAGTAGGGCAGATGAGGAACGAAGTTGAAGAGCGGATAGCCGTAACCGTAGAAGAGGTCCGGAGCCCACCGCGGTAGTAACACTCCTTGGCGAGCCAGTTGGTCGATTTCCAGGAGCCGGAAGAGGTGGAAAAGCCCGTCGAAGCTGCGAGGCAGGGTTGACTTCCAGAGTGGGACGGTGGCTGGCAGACCCAAGAGGCAGATGATGGCTGGCTCCTTGGCGTATGCAGCAACTCTGGTGAGGAGCTTCCTGATCACCGCGCCCTCCGTTTCAGAGTTCCATCTCTGCGGGGAGAGTCCTCTCGTGAAGCCAGGAGAGTCCGCGATGAACGATGGGCATGAGGAAAGCGCCCAGAATGGCGGTGGGGATGGCGACTCGGAGCAGCAGATCAGCCCAGGCCAGAGCGTACCCTGCGAGCGAGAGCACAGTCATGAGTATGCAGTCGTGGACGATGCTGGCTCCGACGGCCAGACCAGGTGCGAACAGGGGGCTTGTCCGATAGATGGTGAGTTGCCCGAGGCTGGAAAGGTACGCCGTGACGGTCAGTGTGAAGGCACACGTACCGGTGGGCAGGCCCGAGAGGAAGTCAAGAGCCAGGCCGCCGAGGAATCCCCAGACGACGGCTTCCCTTGCTCCTCTGAGCAAGCTCCAAGAAACGACAGTAAGCAGCATGAGATGAAATCGCGCCCCTCCTAGGGAGTAGCGGAAGAGCAGCGAGGACTGGATGATGGCGACCGAGAACAGAAGTGGCACGACTGCGTAGATCTTGATGGGCGATCGCCTCTGTGATGCCTATTGCTCGCTCTCGAAATCGATGGGCTCGAAACTCGTGAGCACCATGACCATTTCAAGCCGTCCGAAGTCCACGGACGGCCTCACCGCGGCCTCCTGGAACAACTCGACATCCTTCTTCGTCACATCTGTCACCTGGCCGATGATCAAGCGCGTGGGGAAGTTGCCTCCCAGTCCAGAGGTGAGCACCAGGTCGCCTGGGTTGATTTCTTCTGTCTGCTGTATGTACCTCATGGTCAAACCCTGACCAACGAGGCCCTGCACTACTCCAGTGGCCCGAGACTCCTGGACCAGAGCGTTCACCGCACTGCTGGGGTCGGTTATGAGCAGGACTTTGGAGGAGTGCGGTGCCGTCTCCGTCACTCGCCCCACCAGGCCGCGATGTGTCAGCACAGGCATGCCCACGCCCACACCTTCCGTGGTGCCACGATCAATGATCAAATAACCAGCGAGGTTGCTTGGATCCCGTCCGATGACCTGTGCCGACAGAAGCTCAATCGAGGGGTTGGCCTGTTTGAAGTTCAGCTGCTCCCGCAGCATCACGTTCTCTATCTCAGCCTCTCGCAGGCGCACATTCTCGATTATCAACTGATCCACCAGTCGCTGGAGATCCTCGTTTTCAGCCTCGCATGCTCGCATGTCGACGTACGCCTGACGAAGGTCAGCTAGTCGATCATGGACAGAGGTGAGTGCCTCCTGGGCAGGCAAGGCCACCTGAGCCACCAGGTTCTTCATGGGCTGAAGGCGGTTGCTGCGATCGAGGACGATGGTCAACACGGCCAATGAGAGGAAGATAAGGAGGAAGAAGAGGGTTCCTCCTCGCTGCATGCGGGTCAAGGCAGCCTCCTCGCACTAGTGCCGTGTGTTGCGGCGCTGCGTGCTGGTCAGCAGGTGGGTCAAGGTGTCTAGGTGTTCGAGAACGATTCCTCCGCCCCTCACCACGCAGGTTAGGGCATCATCGGCGACGTAGACCCGCATTCTTGTCTCGTCAGAGATGCGTTCTGCCAGCCCCTTGAGCAAGGCGCCACCGCCCGCGAGAGCTATGCCTTGTTCCATCAAGTCCGCTATTAACTCCGGAGGCGTTTGCTCCAGGGCGGTCCTGATCTCTTCCACAATCATCGCCACCGGGCCGGAGAGCGCTTCTCGGACCTCGACGCTGCTAATCTCGACGGCTTCGGGTAGCCCCGTTATCAGATTGCGGCCCCTCAGAGTCATCGTTTGCTCTTCAGGAAGAGGATAGGCCGAACCTATGGCCATCTTGATACGCTCTGCCATGCGTTGGCCGATCAGCAGGTTGTACTTCTCGCGGGCGTAGCGCATGACTTCCTCATCCATCTCATCACCCGCCACGCGTAGCGAACGGCTGACCACGACACCGCCAAGCGCGAACACGGCCATCTCCGATGTGCCGCCTCCGATATCTACGATCATACTGCCCACAGGTTCGTTGATCGGTAGATTCGCCCCTATAGCGGCAGCTGTCGGCTGCTCAATTAGGAGTGTTTGACGCGCCCCAGCGTTGATGCAAGCATCGTGGACCGCTCTCCTCTCGACCTCGGTGACGCCGCTAGGCAGGCCCACCACGACACGGGGTCGTGGGAGGGGCAGCATGGCGCGCTCGTGGACCTTCTTGATGAAGTAGTGCAGCATCCTTTCGGCAACATCGAAGTCGGAGATGACACCGTCGCGCAAAGGCCTCACGGCCACAATGTTCGCGGGAGTGCGGCCCAGCATCTCCTTCGCCTCGTCCCCAACGGCCAGGACTTTCTTGGTCTTCTTCTCGATGGCCACAACGGAAGGCTCGTTGATCACGATTCCCTGGCCTCGCACCAACACCAGAGTGTTGGCTGTGCCCAGGTCTATGCTAATATCCCGGGAGAACAAGCCCAAGATGGCGTTAAGGGGGCTGAACACGGATTTCTCCTCTCTGCGACCGCCAGATTACCGGTGACGGGTCCTAGTCTGCCTCTGCTTGCTGCTCTTCGGCATCGACTGGCTCTGCTTTCTCCACCACCCGCTGAGGTTCCTGGTCGATTCCCCTGGCCTCGGTGATCACCTCCACTTCGCCAGGTTCCACCTCTTCCTCCACCACGAGGATCTCCTCTCGGACTAGGAGCACTTGTACCACCACTTCATCAGCGTTGGTGAGAATCTCGATATCTTCGTCTACGACCAGATCTCTCACGAGGATAGCCTGGTCCGTCCGTTCCAGGATACTCAGGTCTACCTCTATGGCGTCCCCCAGTCGGTCTGGGAGGCAATGGACTTGCAGGGAGTCAAGGCCTCGCACCAGCAAACCCTCTTTTCTGCCCACTACTGGGGCTACCCCCACGAGAGTGAGGGGAACCTCACCGGTGATCCTCTCGGTCATGACCACTTCATAGAGGTCGACGTGCAGCATGGCCTGGGTGGTGACGTCGCGCTGCACCTCTCTGGCGAGGGTCAACCTGGGCTTGTCTCCGTCATCAACCCACAGATTGATCAGCCGATTGGTGCCAGCGCTACTCAGCACCGCCCGCAAGTCCCTCGCTGGCACCTGGAGGGACATGGGTTCCGTCCTCGGTCCATAGAGAGTCGCTGGTACGATCCCAGACTCGCGCAGGCGTTTGGTTTTCTTCCCGAACACTGTTCGGGTTTGGGCTCTTAGCTCGATCTGCTCCATGGAGATGTACCTTTCACCGGCGGTTTGACAAAGATCAATATTATACCAGGGCCAGCTAGCTCGTCAAGTCTCGGCATCTTGCTGGCCGTTCCAGTCGCACTGCTCTGACGGTCGAATTGCGGCATTAAGTCATTCTACGCTCTATACACTGACAAGTCAAGGTATCGCATTCACTCACCTATAATACTACCGAAGCGGTATAGTTCACTCAAATGATAATGCTACCGAGGGGACTATGCCGAGAGAAGAGAAGATGACCATAGACGAACGCCTTAAGTATTTGCGGTTGGTCAAGAAGCGGTATGTCAAAGCGGGCAAGTTGGAACGCGGGCTCTTGCTGGATGAGATGCAGGCCGTAACGAGGTTGCATCGCAAAAGTCTGATCCGCCTGATGTCGGGCAACCTGGAGCGAAAACGGCGGCATAGGCAACGGGGACGCACATATGGTCCCGAACTTGACCACCCGCTGTCGGTCATCGCCGAGAGCCATGACTATATCTGCGCAGAACGCCTCCAGCCCACTCTGGTGCAGATGGCCACTCATCTGGCCCGCCATGATGAGTTCGAGGCCTCGCCAAGCCTCTTGGATCAATTGAGCCGCATCAGCGTCTCCACGCTGCGGCGGATCCTGAGTCGCCTTGGGCAAGATCAACCTCGGCTGCCTCGTAAAGGCCCTGCTGAAGCCAACAAGGTGGCGCGAGAGATCCCCATGAAACGGATCCCTTGGAACGAACAGCAGCCAGGGCATTTTGAAGTAGACGCGGTCCATCACTGTGGTCCTAGTAGTGCCGGTCACTATGTCCATACCGTGCAGATGGTCGACGTGGCTACTGGCTGGACCGAGCAGGTGGCCACGCTAGGGCGCAGTAGCCTGGCCATGGAAGATGGCTTCCGCCGCATCTTAGCTC
>JBAVWD010000324.1:0-3673 GCA_049697655.1 Anaerolineae bacterium
GAAACGAGGGCGGAGATCCAGCTGGAGCTGGAAAAACTGGGAAAGATAGAGCCGCAGGATATTAGGTGGGCCATGCCCAAAGGTCCCTTGGAAGACAGGTTCAACGACATCGGCGTCTCGGCCGAGACCATCGAGGACCATCACGTTCGATTGGGAACCGCCACCGAAGGCCGAGGCTCTGAGCAGGCGGGCATCGACCTGGTGGTGGGGTCGAAGAGCGGCCCCATCGGTCTGGCGTACGCGCGCCAATTGACCCATCCCAGGCACGGGTATGAGGCGCTGACCACCATCGCCGAACCCAATCTGACCGTCAGGCCTTCAACGTTGATCGTGCCCACTATCGAACTGTTGAACCTGCGACAGGCAAGCATGGTGTACGGTCCCACTCAGGCGGCGGCAGCCAAGGCGGTCCTGGACAACATCGAGGAGGGGACCATCCCTCCCCAGGATCTGGACACGGTGGTGATCATCGCCAAGGCCACCATCCACCCCAGGGCACTGGACCGACACCTACTCTATGCCAACGTTCACCGAGCGATGTACCAGGCCATTCGAATGGCGTATGGCCAGGTGAAGCCCAGCTGAGAGTGCTACCGGAGGCAGCATGAGAGAATGTAAGGTGGATCAGAACAAGGCCAAGTGCACGTGCACCTACGAGTCCTGTAGCCGTAAGGGCATCTGCTGCGAGTGCATCAGGTATCACTGGAGCAATGGCGAACTGCCGGGTTGTCTTTTTCCACCGGAAGTGGAGAAGACGTACGACCGTTCTTTGGAGCGCTTCCTGGCCATCCACGGCGGGCGATAAAGCAGCGCCACTGGCGAGAGGAGTCGATGCTCCTCCTTGTCCATTGGCTTGCGGGAGGCATACGATATGGCTGGTAAACCAGACTGGCTGAAGGGGATCATGCCCGCGTTGGTCACCCCCTTCACCGCTGAGGAGGATGTGGACGAAGAGGCGCTGCGCCGCCTCATACGCCACGTGTTGCCCCACGTGCACGCCCTGGTCCCGGTGGGCACGACCGGGGAGTTCGTCTACCTGTCCCCTGAGGAGAAGAGACGCCTCATCGACATCACCATCGACGAAGCCGGAGGGCGGGTGCCGGTCATCGCCGGCACGGGCTGCACCAGTACCAGGGACACCGTGGCGCTGACCCAGTACGCCAGGGATGCTGGGGCCGACGCAGCCCTGGTGGTGGCTCCCTTCTACCTTAAACCCACCTTCAACGAAGTTTACGAGCATTACGAGGCGGTCTCGAAGGTAGGCCTGCCGATCATAGTGTACAACATCCCTCAGTGTGCAGGGACCCACTACAGGTGGTGGACAGCCGAGGGCCTGGCTTATCTGGACAATGTGGTGGGCATCAAGGACTCCAGCGGGGACGTCCCCTTCCTCATGGCCCTGCTGGAGAAGGTCAAGGGGCAGATAGCCATCATCTGCGGCCACGATGAGATCGTGATGCCCGCCCTCGCTGCTGGGGTCGATGGAGCCATTTTGGCCACCGCGAACCTGATCCCCGACATCTGGCAGGAGATCTACACCCACGTCAGGGAAGGCAGGATCGCCGAGGCTCAAGAGCGTCAGCGGGATATCCAGCGCTTGGTGCGTATCGTGGTCAACTGCGGCTCCACGCAGGCGGTTAAAGAGGGTCTCCGTATGATGGGCGTCCACGTGGGCAATTCTCGCCACCCCATCATGCCCGGTGGTGAATTCCGTCGCGAGGATTACGAGGAGTTGCGCGTTCAACTGGAGGAGTTGGGGAAGATCCCGCCGCGCCCCATCAGCTATGAACTGGGCCGGGACAAGAAGGTGCAGAGTACCGTGCCCGCCACGCCGCAGACGCCGGAGGCGGTGAGCGACTTCACCATGCTGGTGGGAGAGGGATACGCGGGCCCGCCCGACTTCGAGATCGCCCATGTCGACCTCCTCCTCGGCCACAGAGATGGGCCTGTGGGCACCGCCCTGGAGGAGGCCCTGAGCAGACCCAAGCCCCCTGAAACGACAGGCAAGGACCTGACGGAGCTGAGGATCATCTTCGAGCGGCCTTGCACTCTCCTGGTGCCGACGGTTTCCGTGCGCACCAAGAAACAGGCCCGTCACATCTACGAGAATGCGGTGGAGGGCATGGTCATGGCCCTCAAGTCCAGCCTGGCCGATGGGTTCCTGCCAGAGGCTGCACTGGACGACCTGGTGTTGATCGTCAACGCCTTCGTCCACCCCTCCGCGGCCAACCGTCGCCGCATAACGATCAACAACTACAAAGCCATGCGCGCCGCCATCCGCAAGGCCATCGAAGGCCGTCCCACCGTGGAGGAGTTGCTGCACGAGAAGGAGGCGGCACGCCACCCGCTGCGCTACGCGCCGTAAGGCAGGGGAGGAGATGGAAGGTCTCCAGGGGAACAGACTGCCGGCCATACGGACGCCTTCTAGGAGTCTTTGGCCCTTCCTGCTCATCGGCCTTTCTGAAGTCTACAAAGTGGTGCAACTGGAGCGCAGCTGGGTCTCCACCCACGGCACGGTGGTGGACAACATGACCGTCGCTTTTGCGACGGGCGCTTCGTACGCCCCGGTGGTGGACTCTCAGACCCTGGAGGGGGAGACGGTGCGCTTCATAGACGGCGTCGGGACCATACCACCTGACTACGAAATAGGCGCTGAGGTGAAGGTCCTCTACGACCCCGACGATGTCCACAACGCGCAGATTGTCTCCTGGAAGCGCTTGTGGCTCGCGCCAACGATCCTCACCTGTGTCGGTCTGGTGCCCATGCTGAGCGGGGTGGTCGTGATCTGCGTTGTGGGGCGTAAGCTTAGCTCCTCGCGTCGGCCAGCGTTCTGAGTGAAGGAAAGTCCCCTTTGCCTCTCCAGGAGGGAGGAAGAGATGAGGATAGTAGCTCCCCTGTGCCTGGTCCTGATCCTCTTTGTAGCCGTTGGTCAGGCGGGATGCGCTCCCGCTGCCGCGCCCGAACCCGCACCGCCAGTGGAGGAGCCCACCGTCCCGGCCGAGCAGCCGACAGCCGCGGCCACTGCTGCCCCTGCCGCACCCTCTCCGACTTCCGCCGCGGAGGAGACACCGGCGCCTACGTCGACCCCCGTCCCGGCTCTCCAGGTGTCCAGCGGCGCCTTTGACCCCGGGGGCGAGATCCCCGTCCAATACTCTTGCCAGGGGGCAAACCTGTCACCGCCCCTGGAGTGGTCTGGAGTGCCGGATGGGACTCAGAGCCTGTCCCTACTGGTTGATGACCCCGATTCTGAGCCGCCGGGTTTTGTCCATTGGGTGATCTACAGTATCCCTCCCACCGCCACCGGCTTGCCCGAAGGAGTGCCCGCAGAGGCTACACTGCCTGACGGCACACTCCAGGGTTCGAACGACTTCGCGCTCTTTGCCGAGGAGGGGCAGACTTTTCCCGGCGGCGCTCTCATCAATCGAGTTGGCTATGATGGTCCTTGTCCCGGTGATACGCATCGCTACGTTTTCAGACTCTACGCCCTTGATGCCGTCCTAGACTTGCCGGCGGAGGCAACCAAGGCTGAGCTGCTGGCGGCGATGGAATGGCACGTGTTGGGCGAGGCGGAGCTGACGGGAGTCTACACCCCGCAGCCGTGACCGCCGGCCCCCGCATGAATAGCTCATGGACCTGGAGGACGGCGTTACTGACGCTGGCGAACGGGCCGCAC
>JBAVWD010000325.1:0-2553 GCA_049697655.1 Anaerolineae bacterium
GACGATACGCCCGGCGTGATGCGGGATGCAAGCGGGCGGCCGAGCGGCCTCCTAGCTGACCAGGCCAACAACCTGGCATGGGAGAGATTCAGCGAGTCCTCAAGGCTGGACGAAAGAGCAACAGAGATGATTCCTCTCGCTATCCAGAAGGCTCACTCGGTGGGGATCACGACTCTCCATGCACTGGAGGGCGGATCCACCGGTGACGACGCTGCTGCAGAGGCCTTCCTGGCCAGACTAACCAGCTTGCCACTGCGTATCGTATTCTACTACCAGACCACGAATGTGGAGAAGGTAGTCGATTTGGGTCTACCGCGCATAGGCGGTTGCATCCTGTTGGACGGTGACGTCGGGCCCCACACGGCAGCACTGTCCCAGCCTTACGCCGACGCACCAGAGTGCCACGGTACACTGTACTACTCCCAGGAACAGATCGACGCGTTCGTGCTCCAAGCCCATCAGCAGGGATTGCAGGTGGCCATGCATGCCGTCGGCGACGCTGCAGTACAGCAGGCCCTCGACGCCTACGAAAGGGCACTGAGTGCCTATCCCAGGGACGACCACCGTCACCGCATCGAGCACTGCGAAGTCATCCGCGACGATCAGATTCAGCTTGCTCGGCGGTTGGGGGTGGCTCTGGCCATTCAACCGCCCTTCAACCTCTACTGGCCTCATACGGAATACTACCCTACCCTTGGCCAGGAGCGCGCGTGGAAAGCCGACCCGGTACGTACCTTGGTGCGTGCGGGCCTGCTGATCGCCGGTGGCTCAGACAGCACTGTCACGCCCTTGGGGCCGTTGATTGGCATACACGCGGCTGTCAACCACACCAACCCTGCAGAGCGGGTGAGCGTCCAGGAGGCACTGGAACTCTACACCGTGAACGCGGCGCGCATCGCCTTTCAAGAGTTGGACAGGGGTTCGCTGCAGGTGGGGAAGTTGGGCGATTTCGTGGTGCTGGGCGAGGATCCTTTCGAGGTAGATCCTGGTCACATCAAGGACATAGCAGTAGAGATGACCGTACTCGGCGGAGATGTCGTCCACCCACCAGGCTGAGCCATCCGCGTGCCAGCTGTACTTCATCAATGGTAGGTCCATGAGCGTACAAGAGAACTAGAGAAGGAGGTTCACAATGACGCACAACACAGAGAAGACCCAAGCATTCCTGGAGCGAGCCCGACAGGTGATGCCCTTCGGGGTATCGTCCAACTTCCGCTATTGGGGCCACGGAGAGGACATGGCGATAGATCGGGGTGAAGGAGCCTACATCTGGGACTTCGATGGCAATCGCTACATAGACTACCGGCTGGGCTTTGGCCCGGTCATATTGGGGCACGGGTACCCGGCGGTCGTGGCACGGGTCTCAGAGGCCATCAAGAACGGCACGGTCTACGCCTTCACCCACGAGCTGGAGGTCAAGGTGGCGGAGAGGATCGTGCGGATGTGCCCGGGCATAGAACAGGTCCGTTTCGCCAATTCTGGGGCCGAAGCTACGATGCATGCCCTGCGCATCGCTCGCTCCCACACCGGACGCGAGAAGATCATCAAGTTCGAGGGGCAGTATCATGGCATATACGACTACATGTTATTCTCCACTGCATCGTCGCCAGTCGAAGCCATGGGTCACCGTCGCAGCCCTATCCCCGCCCCGACGAGTTCTGGAATCCCCAAGGCCATTCACAGTCTGATCATAAGCCTACCGTTTAACGATTTCGAGGTGCTGGAGCAGACCGTCAGGCAGGCATGGGGAGATGTGGCTGCGATCATCGTCGAGCCGATCATGGGCAATCTGGGGAGCATCATGCCTCAACCGGGGTGGCTGCAGCATATCCGCAAGCTGTGTGACGAGTATGGGATCGTGATGATCATGGACGAGGTCAAGACCGGATTTCGGATTGCCACTGGGGGCGCACAGCAGGCCTTCGGCGTGCGGGGTGACTTGGCCACATACGCCAAGGCGATGGGGAATGGCTTTCCTATCGCTGCCATCGGCGGCACCCGGCAAGTGATGAATAGCGTGGGGCCCGGCCGCACAGCGCACGCGGGCACCTACTGCGGGAACGCCGTGGGCACAGCCGCTGCCGATGCCACGTTGGAGATCATCGCCGCGGGCAAAGTGCTCAAGACGGTGGAGGCGCGCGGCGAGGTCTTGATGAGAGGCATCAGTCGTGTTCTCACCGAAGCTGGCCTGCCGCACCATCTGCTCGGTGTCCCGGCGATGTTCGGCTTCGCCATCTGTGAGAAGGAGCCGACCGACTACCGCACCTGGGCCGAAGGTGACGAGCCGATGTACGAGAGGATCATGATGGGCCTCATTCACAGGGGCGCCGTGCCTGATCCTGATGGACGAGAGCCTTGGTTCCTTTGCGCGGCCCACTCGGAGCGAGACGTCGAAGACACTCTGGACTATTTCGAAGATGCGGTGCGGGACGCCAAGGCCGGTTAGCGCCGTCCTATCGCTATTGTCAGGGCTGGATCCTCTGCTGATGCCGTAGCCGGGGGGTGCAGAAGCAGAAACAACCAGACAGATGGGAATACGACTTGCTACAAGGC
>JBAVWD010000326.1:0-5782 GCA_049697655.1 Anaerolineae bacterium
GGACACTGCTGGCCCCCCTCTACACGCGCTTCCAGGGCGGCATGGGGCTGGGCAGCGCTTCTTTCATCCTCCTCTACTTGAGCCCTCTCTCGTTTCTCCTCCTGGTGCCCGCCTTCGCCGTGTGGTACTTGATCTTCCGGCGGCATCGGTATCGAGCCTCGGCAGCTACCTCGCTGACAGCGCCCGCGTCCCTCTGGGTCACTGGGAACCCATTGCCGGTGATCGCGGTGGGGATAGGCATGGGCGTGGTCATCGCCGTGCGGCACATCCCCAACCTGAAGTAACGAGGTGGCTTCGCCCCGATGGTGGGTGCTCAGGGCATGCGGAGAGCCTGACCGCTGAACTGCCTTGCACGCCGTATGCGTACTACTCCAGATCCCCAAGCTGGTAGAGAATGGCTGTGGCGGCTACCAACCCGGCGGTCTCTGCCCGCAAGTAGTGCCTATGCGTAAATCAACCGGCCTTTCGGCTCGGGGATCGCACGACCCAAGTCTCGCGCGGTTTCCATCCACTCTTGGATGACGGTTTCTGCATTGGCGAGCGCTTCCTGGTAGGTCGCACCGTCCGCCATGCAGCCCGGCAATTCGGGCACATCAACGATGAAAGCTTCGTCCTCTTCACTCCAATAGATGATCAACTCATACCGGATCATCTTGGCCTGCCAGTTTGTACCTCAGAATGCCGGTGCGCACTTGCTTCACTTGAGAAGTTGTGGGGAAAGGGAGCGGCGACCGCCGCTGGACTGCCCCTTCGATACGACCTTCGGTCTACTCAGGGTGCGTCCAGCGGCCAAAGCAAAGGAATCGGGCGGATGTGAGCGTCACTGCCGCAACGATTTGCTCTACTCCAGGTCCCCCAGCGCGTAGAGAAGGGCTGTGGCGGCGACCAACCCGGCAGTTTCTGCGCGCAAGATACGGGGACCGAGGGTGATGGGCAGCGCACCGTAGCTCTGAGCTTGAGCCATCTCCGCCTCAGTGAAGCCACCCTCCGGCCCGATGAAGAGGTTGATGGAGAAGGGCGGCCGCTCCGCCTCCTGGAGGACCGACCGGAGGCTGCGCTCTTCTTCTTCCTCCCAGGGGAAAAGGCTCAATCCCCCCCGGGTCGCATCTTCGCATGCGGTGTGGAACATCACCGCCGGACGCAGTGTGGGCAGGCGTCCCCGCCGCGATTGCTCCGCCGCCTCAATGAGGATGCGCCACCATCGTTCCGTCTTCACCTTGCTGATGTCTTCCAGGCTGCCGACGATGCACCTCTCCGTGATCATGGGTACGAACCCCACGATCCCCAGTTCAGTGTTTTTCTGTAGCACCCTTTCGAACTTGCTCAGCTTGAGCAGAGCCTGATAGAGGGTGATCTTGGTGCGTGGTTCCGCTGTGGCCAGCGACTTGTGTACCACACGCCCCTCGATTCGCTGGGTAGAGACCTGGGTGATCTCCATCTCGTGCTCCCATCCCGAGTTGTCCAGCAAGACCACACGGGAGCCAGGCGTGAGGCGCAGCACATTCCTCAACCGGTGCACGAGAGGTCCGATGATGGTCACCTCCTCCTGCTCCAGCCAGGCCGCGGGTACGAAGAAACGGTGCATGGTCATGCTCCCTCCCGTCCGGGTCGTCACGGCCTCTCTCTGTGGACCTTCTTGCCGCACAGTGCGACCCACCCCTCTTCCTGATACCGGGCAGCCACCTGCATCCCACATTTGTCGAAGGCTGCCTTCACTGTGCCCTCCGTTGGCGCGAGAATACCGCTGGCGACGAGCCACCCGCCAGGCTTGAGGAACGAAGTCAGGCCGCCCTCCACCATCTCCACGATGATCTCGGTGATGATGTTCATCGCTATGCCGTCGAGGAGCGGTATGCCCCGGCTGGTGAGGTAGTCCAGAGACCCCTCCTCCACCCTGATGGCGTGACCCAGGCAGTTGCGGGCGACGTTCTCCCTGGCCACCGCCACCGCTGTAGGGTCGTTGTCCAGGGCCAGGACCTCTGATGCACCCAGCCTGGCCGCGGCAAGGGCGAGGACGCCGGATCCTGTGCCCATGTCCAGCAGAAGATCGCCTGGCTGGACCAATTCCTCCAGGCAGGCCAGACACAAACGCGTGGTGGCGTGCAGACCAGTGCCGAAGGCCATCCCCGGCTCCAGGTCGATTATTACGTCATCTGTGGCAGCGGGATAGGTCTGCTCAGGAAGCTTGAGCACGATACGTTTCCCGATGCGCTGCGGCCGGAAAAACGCCCTCCAGGCAGTGGTCCAGTCCTTCTCCTCCAATTCCTTGAGTTGCGCCGGTGGAAGGCGAAGGAGTTCCGACAGGTGGGAGAGCCGGGTCTGGATTGCCTGGAGCCTGTCTTCGTCGCGCCCGTCTAGTGGCAGATAGGTCTTCACCGTGACTGGGGCAGGGACGCCGGTGCCCAGCTGGTCCTGGTCGCGAAAGACCTGTTCCTGAACCGCGCCCCCCTCACCGTAGAGGTCAAACACTTGGCAGACCGACTTGGCTGCTTCCTCTGAGTCGACCGCAACGCAAATCTCCAGCCACTTCAAGGTTCGAACTCCCGCACGATCCAGCAACTGGCCTCAGCGGTCGCAAAGGCCCCTTGCCACGCCGATGTTGTGGAGTGGGAGGTATACATACTGCTACATGAGCCGTGCAGAGCCAGCCCCAAGGGCGAAGGATCCTGGACGAGAGTGCGGCCACTGGAGTGAAAGAAAAAAACTGCCGGACGGGAGATGGACGTCCCTATCTGAGAACGTCCTTCAGCCGCTCGAAGAAACCTTTCTCGCCCTGGGGAATGACTTCCTTGCCCAGGCTCTTGGCCAATTCCTCGAAGAGTTCGCGCTGCTCAGTCGTCAGTTTCCCAGGGGTCACCACGTAGACAGTGACCAGTTGGTCGCCGCTTCCGCCGCCTCTGAGGAAGGTTATGCCCTTGCCCCGCAGACGGAAGGTCTCCCCCGTTTGAGTGCCCGCAGGTATGGCCAGCTTGTCCATGCCTTGCAGCGTGGGCACTTCGATCTCATCTCCCAGAGCAGCCTGGGCCACGTTGATGGGTAGTTCCAGGAAGATGTCGCTATTTTGTCTCTTGAAGTAGGGGTGCTTGCGGACGGAGACCACCACGTATAGGTTGCCAGACATGCCTCCGCGCAGCCCGGCCTGACCCTCGTCGGACAGACGGATTTGAGTGCCATCGTCAACCCCTGGAGGAACGTTGACGGAGAGTCGCCTGGTTACCCGCACTTGCTTCTGGCCACGGCACTCGCCGCACGGCGTGGTTACGACCTCTCCTTCGCCGCCGCAGCGCCCGCAGGTGGTAACGTTGACAAAGGAGCCGAAGACTGACTGGCGCACTCTCCTGACTTCGCCTGTTCCGTTACATTGGGGACAACGAATGGGCGTGGTACCGGGGTCAGCTCCGGTTCCGTGACAGCTGGAACACGTGTCCAGCCTGGCGACTTCGATCTCCTTCTCACAGCCAAACGCCGCCTCCTCGAAGGTCAGCGTCAGGTCGTAGCGCAGGTCAGCGCCTTTCTGTGGGGCGCGCCTGGCCGCCGTCCTTACGCCGCCGAAGCCGAACAAGTCCTCGAAGATATCCCCAAAGCCGAAACCTCCGTAGTCCGTAGCAAAGCCGCCACTGGCCCCGGTATGGCCCCAACGGTCATACTCGGCGCGCTTGCGGCGGTCCCCCAGGACCTCGTAGGCCTCGTTGATCGCCTTGAACTGGTCCTCGGCAGCCGGGTCCTTGTTGAGGTCTGGGTGATACTGGCGAGCCAAGTGGTGGTAGGCCCGCTTTATTTCGGCGTCGTTGCAGGAACGGCTGACGCCGAGCACATCGTAGTAATCTCTCTTTGCTGTCATAGGTCGAGGTTCCACCGCCTAGCTGTTGGATACAGCCTAGTCTACTTGATGGTTGACCAAAACACAACAAAAGGGGGCAGAGCCCTGACTGACCCTGCCCCCCAGGCTTTGTTCTTAGACCTCTCGGAACTCACCTTCGACGGTGCCTTCGTCCTCTCGGGCCCCGGGCCCCGCCTCGCCTTCTGGAGGGGGTGGTGTGGCACCCGGTTGCTCGTACATGCTGGCCCCGATCCGCTGCATCGCTTCCATCAATTCCTGGGTCTTGCGACGGATCAGGTCCACATCCTGGCCCTTGAGGACCTCTCTGACAGCGGCGGCCTTG
Source organism: Anaerolineae bacterium (assembly GCA_049697655.1). Taxonomy (GTDB): domain Bacteria; phylum Chloroflexota; class Anaerolineae; order UBA7937; family B3-Chlor; genus JAUVXJ01. Next base: position 4,164 of record JBAVWD010000326.1, read on the forward strand.
GCCTCAACATCGCTGCGCACATCGGCTGGCACTTTGTCGCCCAGGTCGCGCAGCGTCTTCTCCGCGCTATAGGCAGCCTGGTCGGCGTTGTTCCGCGCCTCGATCTCATCTTTGCGCTTGCGGTCGTCGGCCTCGTGCGACTTGGCCTCGTCCACCATGCGCTTGATCTCTCCCTCGGACAGACCGCTGGAGGCGGTGATAGTAATGTGCTGTTCTCGCCCCGTGGCCTTGTCCTTGGCAGAGACGTTGAGGATGCCGTTGGTATCGAGGTCGAAGGACACCTCGACCTGCGGCACGCCTCTGGGGGCTGGCGGGATACCGTCAAGAATGAACCGCCCCAGGGTCTTGTTGTCGCCAGCCATAGGACGCTCCCCCTGGACAACGTGGACTTCCACGCTGGTCTGCCCGTCGGCAGCTGTGGAGAAGATCTGCGAGGTGTGGTATGGAATGGTCGTGTTGCGCGCCACCAGCGAAGTCGCGACGCCACCCAAGGTCTCAATCCCCAGGCTCAGCGGCGTGACGTCGAGGAGCAGCACGTCCTTTACCTCACCGCCCAAGACCCCCGCCTGAATGGCGGCGCCCAGGGCCACCACCTCGTCGGGGTTCACTCCCTTGTGAGGCTCCTTGCCGAAGAACTTCTTCACTGCCTCTTGCACCGCGGGCATGCGGGTCTGTCCTCCGACGAGGATAACCTCGTCGATGTCCGCCGGGGATAGCTTGGCATCCTCCAGGGCCTGCCGGCACGGGGGGATGGTCTGCTCGACGAGGCCCCCCACCAGTTGCTCTAACTTGGCCCTGGTGAGGGTCATCGTCAGGTGCTTGGGTCCGCTGGCGTCGGCGGTGATAAACGGCAGGTTGATCTCGGCCTGCATCACCGTCGATAGCTCGACCTTGGCCTTCTCCCCAGCCTCTTTGAGGCGCTGGAGTGCCATACGATCCCCGCGAAGGTCGATGCCCTGCTCCTTCTTGAATTCGTCCGCTATGTGGTCGATGACCCGCTGGTCGAAGTCGTCACCCCCTAGGTGGGTGTCTCCGTTGGTGGAGAGCACCTCGAACACTGGAGGTTCCCCCGCCTCTATCTCCAGGATGGAGACATCGAAGGTACCACCTCCAAGGTCGTAGACGGCGATCTTCTCATCCTTCCCCTTGGTCAGGCCGTAGGCCAGCGACGATGCCGTGGGCTCATTGATGATACGCAGCACCTCCAGGCCTGCGATACGGCCCGCGTCCTTGGTCGCCTGGCGCTGCGAGTCGTTGAAATACGCGGGCACCGTGATCACCGCCTGGGTAACAGGTTCGCCTAGATAGGCCTCGGCGTCGGTCTTGAGCTTTTGGAGAATGAAGGCCGATATCTCAGGGGGCGAGAACTCCTTCCCTCCCATGACGACCTTGGCGTCCCCATTCGGCGCCTCGGTGATCTTGTACGGCAGCAGCTCAATGTCGTACTTCACATGAGGGTCGCTGTACTTACGCCCCATCAGCCGCTTTATGGAGAATATGGTGTTATCGGGGTTGGTGACTGCCTGTCGTTTGGCCAGCGTGCCCACGAGTCGATCATCTTGCTTCGATACCGCAACCACGGAAGGCGTCAATCTCCCGCCCTCCGAGTTGGGGATGAT
>JBAVWD010000327.1:0-1638 GCA_049697655.1 Anaerolineae bacterium
CTCGGCTAATGCGTGTCTCTGTGCGCAGCGCGCCTTCGGCCACGATCATTTGCGGTCCTGCACGGTCAACATCCGTCGTTCCATGGCGATGCCACACTTGCCCAGGCTGATTCTGGACTGCGTCTCGGGCCCTCGCCGGCGCTATCCTTGCTTGCGACGGAGTATCACCTGGGATCCATCTTGCACCGTCTTCAGGGCGCTCGTATCGCCGACGACACGACCAAAGACGGTGACAGGGCTGGCCGGACGGATTTCGTCGCCCCGGCTGGCGGGAGTAGGGCCAAAGAAGATGCAAATCGCCTTCCCTGGCGGCCAGTATCCCAGGTCGCCCCGTTCGACGACTTCCTGGGCTGCTTCCAACCCCAGAACGATGGGCGTCGAGAAGTAGATCTCGTCGCCCCAGGTGTTTGCCATTCCTTCGATGGGCAACCCATCCCACACCGCCGCAGCCGTCTGGGTCTCATTCAACTCGGCATCGACGGTGATCTGACCGGCCGTGATTTCGATGCGGTGGACCATTTGAGTCCCCCAGTGTCTATGCTATAATTGTCGAATGGCGAGGCGCGATTCAAGGGCTTGGGGACGGGCCCGCGCAAGGCTGACCCGAACTCCAGGCTATTATAGCGGATTCGCTTTGACTTGACCAGCGTGCTTTCTACCGTTGTCGGTTGGGACGGATCAGGAGGAGAGTATGTCAGTCCTGGACCTGCAGAGAGGAGTCATCTACGGCCCGGTCAATTCCAGGCGCTTGGGCCGCTCTCTAGGCATCAATGTGCTGCCCGCCAGTCGCAAGGTCTGCACCTTCGACTGCGTCTATTGCCAGTACGGGAAGGCCGGGGCTGTCTCCTCGACGGGCGTGCAGGGTGGTTTTCCTTCCGTCTCCACCGTTGTGCGGGAAGCGGAAGGAGCTATCATGCGGCAGCAGACACCTCCCGACTACCTGACTTTCTCAGGCAACGGTGAGCCCACACTACATCCGGAGTTCCCGGAGATCGTGGTCGAAGTCCTTCGCCTCAGGGACAGATTGTGTCCTGCCGCCAGAGTGGCCATCCTCTCCAACTCATCCACAGCCCATCGCCCCGAGATCAGGAAGGCGATAGAACAGCTGGACGACCCCATCATGAAGCTGGACGCCGGTGACCCTGATACTCTGTCTCGCATCAACCGCCCGGTGCCAGCCGTCACCCTCCAAAAGATAGTGGAGGGCCTGGCAGGGATGCCACACCTCATTGTCCAGAGCATGATCATCTCCGGTGAGCCCCAGAACGCCGAGAGAGAGGCCCACGAGGCATGGTTGACCACGCTGGCCCGCCTGTCGCCAGAAAAGGTCCAGATATACACTGCCGAGCGACCCGTGGCCGAGAGCGGTGTGAGGCGAGTTTCCAGAGCAGACCTGGAGAGTCTGGCTCAACGTGCGCAGGAGAGAACGGGCATCCCCGTCGGCGCATACTGAGCGACTCTGTTCTCCGCCCCGGGTTAAGGGAAGGGCATTGAGGCTACTGCACGTCTATAAGGACTACTACCCTGTTGTGGGTGGGATGGAGAACCACATCAGGATCCTGGCGCGCGGCGCCATGGCTCGCGGGGCGCAGGTCACCGTATTGGTCACCAGTCCGGGGCGCAGGACCGAGATTGGAG
>JBAVWD010000328.1:0-2838 GCA_049697655.1 Anaerolineae bacterium
ACACCTCTCTGCTCGCTCCACGGGAGACGCAGAAGGCCATCTTCGCGGTGAAGAGTTTCATCGAGGAGAACTTGTGCAAGAAACTCAACCTGATGATGGTTACGGTCCCCCTGATCGTGGATGCGGCAAGCGGCGTCCAGGACTACCTGGATCGAGACGGCTCGCGCACCCCGATCCGCTTCCACATCTCCAACGACTACGACAAGAACCCTGTCGATGCCGAGGTCGTGCAGGCCGCCACCAAGTGGAAACGTACGGCCCTGAAGCAGTTTGGGATGGAGGTAGGGGAAGGCATCCTCACCGACATGCGAGCCCTGCGCAAGGATTACTTCCTCGACCATGATCACAGCGCATACGTGGACCAATGGGACTGGGAGTTGGCGATCACAGAGAAGCAGCGCAACCTCCAGTTTCTGACCGAGGTTGTGGAAAGGATCTGGGAGGTCCTCAAGGGGGCCGAGACCCACGTCCGGCAGATGTTCCCGCAGCTGAAGACGGAGAAGTACCCGGCCCTGCCCGAGAAGCTCACCTTCCTTCACGCCGAAGACATCCTCAGCCGATACCCTGACCAACCCCGCAAGCAGCGTGAGACGATGATCCTGCAGGAATACCCCGCGGTTTTCATCATCGGCGTAGGTTGGCCTCTGAAGGATGGCTATCCGCATGAGATGAGGGCAGCAGACTACGACGATTGGATCACAGAGACAACATCCGCGGACGGAAGGCCGATGCACGGGTTGAATGGGGACATCCTCGTCTGGAACCCGGTGACAAAGCGGCGCCACGAGTTGACGTCCATGGGCATCCGTGTCAACGCCGACACCCTCGTCAAACAGCTGGAGATGTCCGGCCAGCTTGATTTCCTCAAGATGCCGTACCACCGGGCAATTGCCAACAACGACATCCCGCTGAGCATTGGAGGTGGCATCGGGCAATCCCGCACCTATATGCTTCTACTAGAGAAGGCTCACCTCGGGGAGGTTAGCGTCACCGTCTGGCCCAAGATACTGAAGGACATGTGCCGGGAGAGGAACATCCACGTTCTGGAATGAAGCGCGGCGTGACGGACTGCCCTACGCTTCGCCCAGGTGCTGTACGATAGCAGTCCTTCTGCTGAGTGGACCATAGGCAGCACTTGCTGGACTGCTTGCCCGTGTCCACCGAGCAGGAAGCCCACCGCCCTACGCAGGGATCAGACCTTCGCCCTCCTGGGAATGCGGGGCGGCCCGTTCCTGTTTGCCTGGAGACTGGCCATCACCAAGGCGAGGAGGACCGGAGCGGAGTGCATGGCACCCCCGCAGCCGGCCAGCGGCCCATGGCGCTACTGAGCCACGTTCGCCACAGCCCCATGGGACCGGTGTCTCCAGTTGTGACGCAGCTGGCTGTGGGTGCCCGTGTGGCCAGAATCAGAGCTTGAGTTGAGGCAGGCGGAGAAGTACTCATCAGGTCACGCCCTCAGTGCGCTTGGCGGCCTGGCTCGTTCTGAAGCCTGTGGACTCCTTGGCCTCTTTCCAGGTCCTCTGCAGGATGCTCATCGTCCCCTGGCAGGCCTCAACACGGAAACCGAACATCTCCACGAACTCGCGGATGCCTTCCCGCATCTCCTCGTTTGACACGACCGGATTGGAGATCAACAGGGTGCGCTCGTAGTGCTCGAACATGCGTTTCGCGATCTTGACACTGACGCCGCCAGTGGTCAGATCGAACATACGCCGCCAGTGCGAGGCCCAGCCAGGTGTGATGAAGAACGTCCCGGCGATCTTGCATTGCTCAGCGTAGTATCGCTGTCGCCCCCCGATCAGCAGCCCCACGCAGTCGTCCACGGGGTGATCCTCATCCATGGGGACGAAGACGGGCACGCCAATATGAGCCAGCAATTCCCTGGATCCCTCCAGGGCGTTACCACATAGACCATATCCCAGGACCAACGCATCTACGCGAGGGGCCATCTCCTCGGCTGCCTCAACCAAGGCCCCGCGCAGCTTCTTCGGCCAGATATGCAGCCCGAGTTCCAGGACCCGAACCAGCACCTCTGGCCGGCCTCCCCCGTCGGGCACGAATTGGACCAAACTGGAGATGCGGTTTACGTCTCTGCCCCCCCGTTCCTCAAGCTTGGAGAGCAGCCGCGCCGATCGCCCGTCCTCCAGCACCGTCACCCGGCCGACTTCGCCGTCGCTGCCCAGCAGATATGCGAACTCCAGTTCCAGGCTCTCGCAACAGATCACGCCTAGCACTGCCATGAACACACCCTCGCATTACACGATAGCAGAGAAACGCGGCCCAATGCACACGTCAATATCGGGCCACTGCCAACTCGATAGCAGAGCACGGGCCGCAGAATCCTATGACTCCCCCGAGATCCTTCGATAGGCCTCTCTGAAGGGGATCCCCTTCCTCACCAGTTCGTACACCCGCTCCGTGGCGTAGACCTCGTCGGTGAGACCCGCCCGGCACCGGTCAGCGTTGACCCCGAGGCGGTCGAAGACCAGGGTCATCACCGAGAGGGTCGCTTGAGTCACTTCAAGTCCCCTCATCGTGGGCCCTTTGGTCAGTTGCAGATCCCGGTTGTAGCCTGAGAGAAGGTTGGCTACGGTGTTCTTGACCTGAAACTCGAGAGCGACCACCAGGTGGTATCGGGCCCTCACCAACTCCAGGACGTCGGGGTTCCGCTTCTGCGGCATGATGGAGCTCCCCGTGCACAGCTCCTCCGGGAGTTCGAAGTAGCCCAACTCCGGCAAACTGAACACAATGAGATCTGTAGCCATCTTGTTCAAGTCGAGCATGACCTGCGTCAACGCGTGCAGGATGGTGGCCTCGAACTTGCCCCGGCTGTTCTGG
>JBAVWD010000329.1:0-5426 GCA_049697655.1 Anaerolineae bacterium
CATCGACCAAGTCCTGGTCGCGGATGCCATTCACGGCAAAGGCTCCCGGAGAGATCGGCCGTTGGGGATTCACCAGGGTGTGGAAGCGGCCCAGCTCTCGGTCGCCTCGAAAGCACAGCAGCGCTACCTCGCAGACGCGATCCCCGAATTGAGGGGTAAGGCCTGTGGTCTCGACGTCCAGGACGGCAAAGGTGACCTCATCCAGACGTACACCCTCAGACTCCACCTCCACCGAGTCTCCTATTCGACGCTGTCGGCGTACACGCCGCGGTACTCTGGTGGGAGCAGTTCTGCCAGTCTTCCCATGATGAAGTCAGCATCAGCCTGTCGCTCGTCCTTCCGGGAAACGTGGTCGCCACTCTCGGGCAGTCTGAAGACACGGCCGATGATCACCCTGATGTGGGGCCTGCGGAACCTGCGCCACTCCGTCAGAGCCTTCTCGGTGCCGGTCAGACCCACAGGAAGGATAGGAACGTCAGCCTTGCGCGCAATGAACACGGGGCCAGTCTTTCCCTTTTCCAGCGCCCCCGTGACGCTCATCCTGCCCTCAGGAGCGATGCCGAGCACTTCCCCCCTGTCAAGGGTTGCCAGCGCCTGCCGCAACGCATCACGGTCGTATCGCCCCCTGTCCACCCAGATCGGATCGCTCAAGGAGAGAAGCTGGCCGGTGATGGGCACACGCTGCAAGTCCTTCAGCGCCATGGCCCTCATGCGCCAGGGGAGAGCAGCCATGGCCACCGGGGCGTCCCACCAGGCCAGGTGGTTGAACACCAGCAAGAGGGGTCCGCCCGGGGGCAGGTTCTCCTGGCCCTCCACCTCATAGTGGGTTAGCACGCGCAGCAGGGCTCTGACCACGGACTTGGAAACCCGGTACATCATCGGTGCCTCCAGCATCAAGGCGATGGGGTTCGTCCCCCAGTGCCGCGTTCACGCCTAGCGGCGTACTTCCGAGAGCGCTGTGTTTCCCAGCAACGCTCCGAGCAAGATCCGAGTTCAGTAGTGGTTCACCACCTTGGTTCCTACCGGCGCCCAGTTGAAGATCCAGCCCGCGTCAGGTGTGCTGAGATTCGTACAGCCGTGGCTCATGGGGGTCCCGAAGTTGTTGTGCCAATAGGTGCCGTGGAGCGCGTAGCCCGCGTAGTAGTACATACAATAGGGAACGTTGGGCAAATAGTAGTAGTCTCCCCGTGCGCGAGAGCCGCCGGTCATGTCGTCGTATCTGTACTTCCGTTGGATGTAAAAAGTCCCTGCGGGTGTTGGGTACCAGGAAACGCCGGTGGACACGCGCGCCGTATAGACGACTTGGGTTCCTTCATAAGCTAGCAGGGTCTGCGTGCTCAGATTGACGTCTATCCATTTCTCGCCTGCGGATCCAGGGCTGGTCGGGGTGCTGCTAGCGGGGTAAGTACTGCCCGCCGCCGGAATGATCAGCCTCTGGCCCACATAGATGAGCGAGGGATTGACCAGGTTGTTGGCGCTGGCTATGGCGCTGGAGTTAGTCCCATACCTCCAGGCGATGCGGGCCAGGAACTCCCCCCTTTGAACGATGTGCACGACGGTCGAGCCTTGATCCTGTGGCGCGGCGGTGGGCGAGGAGGTTGACGGCACCTTGAGGGCCTGCCCTACCCAGATGAAGTCCGGGTTGGGCAACCCGTTGATACTGGCAAGATAGCTCACCGTGGTGCCGTACCGCGCAGCGATGCTGCGAAGAGTATCGCCTCGGCTCACGACATGGACGCCCGTACTGCCCGCAGAGGGTGCGGCAGCGCCAGTGGGGATCACTAACCTTTGCCCGGCGTACACGAAGTTGGGGTTGGCGAGGTTGTTCGCGCTGGCGATAGCGGCATACGTGGTTCCGTATCGTCGGGCGATGATCTGCAACGTCTCACCCCATTGTACGACGTGCACCACAGTATCAGTGGACTTGGGGGAAGCTGACACAGGCGCGGACGACAGGCCCAAGAGGGCCATCACCAGAAAGAGGACCAGCACGCCCTTCAACGCGACTCGTATGCGCATGGCACGTCCCGGCGAGCACAGCACCAGTGAGCGAGATTGCCTCCGTCACCAGACGAAGGCGGCGGCGTCAATCCAATTATACAACAGCAAGGCAAGAAAGAAAAGGGGTCAGGCTCGCCGAGCTGAGTAGGTAACCCATGCGTCAGGCGACTCCCACACCTCCACGGACCTCAAGCGTGCTCCTTCGATGGATCCTTCCAGCTCTTCGTAGATGACGCGCGCGACGTTCTCCGAACTGGGGTTCTTCTCGTCGAAGGGAGGCATCTCGTTCAAGTAGGAGTGGTCGAAGCGTTCGATCACCGAATCCAGCACCTGCTTGAGCTCGGTGAAGTCATAGGCCAGGCCCATTTCGTCCAGCGCGTCGGACTCTAGACAGACCACCACCTCGTAGCGATGACCGTGCGTAGTCTCGCACTTCCCCTTATATCCTCGCAAGGCGTGAGCCGCGTCGAAGTGCCGCTTAACTCGAACCTCGTACATTTTCCCTCCCCACTACCCCTTCCAGGATGGGTGCTATCCCCTGTGCCGCTCTGGCTCGGTGACTGATCAGGTTCTTCACCTCGGGCGCGAGCTGAGCCATGGTCTTCCCATACTCAGGTAGGAAGAATATCGGATCATAGCCGAAGCCGTGCTCCCCCTCCGGCGCAAAGGCAATCACCCCCTCGCAGACACCTTCTGAAGTGTATGTCTCTCCCCCTGGTTGTGCCACGGCGATGACACAGCGAAACCGTGCACTTCGCTGCTCCCATGGCACATCGTTCAGTCTCTCCAGCAAGAGCCGGTACCGGTCCTGGTCCGTGGCGCCCGCGCCGGCGTACCGTGCCGAATGTACCCCCGGCTCCCCCTGGAGGGCATCCACCTCCAGCCCTGAGTCATCTGCCAGCGTCAGAAGCCCACTGATCCGGGCGTACTCTCGGGCCTTTTGTACGGCGTTCTGGCTGAAGGTGTGGCCAGTCTCCTCTACATCGTAGGTGATTCCCTCTTCAGTGAGATAGGTCAGCGACATGGACAAGCCGGCCAGCAGTTGCTTGTATTCGCTCAGCTTCCCCTCGTTCCGAGTGGCAATCAAGAGCCGCCTTCGCATGCTGACTGCCTCACGCCTCCCAGCGCATCACCCAGGGTCTTCTGATGGGAACCTCCGACCCAGGAAATCGAGCACGGCGGCATTGAACTCAGTCGGTCGCAGCCCGGGCACCCAGTGAGCGCTCTCCAATACGACCAACTCCGAGTCAGGTATCCGAGCAGACAACTCCTCAGAAAGCAACCGAGGACTGATCGAATCCTTGCTCCCCTGGATGATGAGTGTTGGGCAAGTGATCTCGCCCAGGCGGCTAGATACAACGTTCTCGTCGTTTCCCACCCTCGCCAGCACCGCGCGGCCGTAGTTCCTCAGAAGCGGACGCCACTTGTCCTCTCCATGCAGCCGAGCAAGCACTTTCGCCCACCCCGCGTCCAAAGTGTCAGGTTCGCTCATACTCTCCCACAGTTCAAACAACCCAGGGGCGATATGCCTATTCACCCTGGCTGCGCCGGAGACCAGGATCAGCGACCGCACGAGCGACGGGTCTGAGTAGTAGAGCCACGAAGCGATGGACGACCCCATGCTGAAGCCGCAAACGTGCACGGGAGCAAGATCGAGCTCCGAAACCAGATCCACCATCTCCGACGTTGCCATCTGGAAGAACTCAGGGCCGGTGATCGCCTCCGGATGATCCGTCCGACCATGACCTCTGAGATCGGGCACAATCATCCGGTAGTTCTGGGAGAACACAGGTATCTGGTGTCTCCAATCGCTGTGTCCAGTGCCACCGAAGCCGTGGAGCATCAGCATTGGCTCGCCCTGTCCGACAAGCTCGTAGAAGATCTCCAGATCGTCAGTATGCAAGAATGGCATCTCTTCGTTCCAGAACCTCGCTCGCCCCGGCACGACGCCAGACGCTAAGAGAGTGACGGTTAGGTCAAGAGGACACGATTACCACCCGCTGGAGCGGCACTGCGGTGCCTGGCCCCCCCACGTAGTCTGCGCTGACTTCCTCTCCGGACGGGGTGAGCAGGCTCACTTCCAGGACGTACTCTCCCTGCGGTGTCATCGGATTGAGATTGACGTCGTAGTCGTCCCTCACGATTTCGCCCTCCTCCCAGAGATGGGCTGGGTAGAAACGCATCGTATTGTCTGGGCGCTCCAGCGAGCCCCCCCACACCTGGTGAGCATCGTCCACCAGACGGACGACGGCCACATAGTCCTTCAGCGGCGGCTGGATGGCATCCCAATACAGTGTTACGTGTATCCAACCGCTGGGTGGATGGAAGGTGTCGTCAGTCGCCGCATGGGGGCCGTCGTCCAGTTCGTAAGCCAGGAGTCGTATGCTCCCCTCGTAGGTCGCGTCCACTCCACGGGCAGTAGATGGGACACGCCGCAGCCTGTAGTTGGCAGCGTAGCCTTTGACCTCGACCCCTGGTGGGTATTGCTCCGTCACCAGGGGAAAGCTTTCCTCCAACCAGCCCTCGACGCTCCGGCTTGGATCCGCCAACTCGATATGCGACTGGACCAGCCACACTGTGTCGTATTCAGTCAGACCCTCCAGCGTACCCGCCACATCAACCCCATCGTCCAACGCCCCACCGAAAGGCGCAAACATGGGCACGTCCCCTCGATAGTAGTAACCGAACGGTATACGTGTGTAGTCAACGTGACAGAGTATGGCGTCGCCCTGGCGACTGTGCTCCGCCACAAACCGTGCGGCCGCCCGCCACTCCTCTTTGCGATATTCCAGACTCCGGTTGTGGCGCAGGCCATAGGCTAGCAGGCCGACCACCACCAGTAGAGCAATGAGCCCTGCCGCTCGCTGGAAGGAGGCGATTCTGTCCACGCCAGAGGCAAGCGCCAGAAGGAACGGGGCCACGATGATGATCAGGTAGTACACGGTGAAGATCTGTTGCCGGAAGGACAACACGTACGCGGACAAGAGCGGCACCAGCAGCATGAGGATCAGAAAGGCATTGGGCCGCAACGCATCCCTGCCCCACTGCCGGCGACTGACTGGCCACGCACGCGCCCGGGGAAGTACGAGCCCCACCACGGCGATAGCTCCCACCGCAAGCAGAGCGCTGGCTTGAGCGACGCCGGTGAGCGGCACGCGCCGCATGCTGAAAGCTTCCAGGCAAGCCATGACCATGGCTCCCAGTCCCAGCGAGGGACGCCACGAGGGTGTCATGGCGCTCACGTCCCAAGCTCTCCAAAGCCACGGGGAGAAGCATAGAAGGCTCACCGTCCAGGCCAAGGCTCCCCGTCGCAGCGCAGTGCCACGCCGCCAGGCGTAGACCAGCAGAAACACGAGTTCGGCAGGCAGGACCAGCACGGCGTAGAAATGAGTGTAGAGACTGGCCACGGTCACGCCTACATACGC
>JBAVWD010000330.1:0-2152 GCA_049697655.1 Anaerolineae bacterium
CTCGTGAAGCTTGTAGCCTTTCTGCAATTCACCAATGATCTCGCCTTCCTCGTGTTCCGTGGTCTCTTGACTGACCACCGCTTGGTGTAGCTCTGGGTCGAACGTATTGCCCACAGCTTCGATCTCTGACAGCCCTTCCTGCTCCAGCGTCATCTGTAGCCTGCGCTCGATAAGGGCGATGCCCTCCACCCAGGTCAAACCCCGTAACTTGTCGGGCACCGTTTGTAGCGCCCTCTTACAATCGTCGAGTATAGGCAACAACTTGCTGATGAGAGCCGCGTTGGCGAGGGAGATGAACTCCTCTCTCTCGCGTTCTATCCTTTTCTTGTAGTTGGCGAATTCAGCCTGGGTACGCTGCAATTGGTCCAGGTACTCGGCAGCTTCCGCCTTGGCCTGTTCGAATTCGTCAACCTCCTCCTCGATTACTTGCTCCTCCAGTCTTTCTTGCTCACTATTGTCCAATTGGTCTGGAACCTCCTCGTAGGTCTCCACAGCCAGCCGCTATGCGTATGTCTCTCTCAACAGTCTACTCATCAAGTCGGCCACGTAACTCACCATCGGCACGTTGCGGCCATAGGGCATACGAATGGGACCCATGAGGCCAATCACGCCGGTGGTCCGCCAGGCTGCTCCGTAGCGGGCGATGACCAGACTGAACTCGCTCATCTGAGGCCAGCGGCCCTCGCCCCCGATGATAACCTGGACTCCGCTGTGCGAAAGCGCCACCTCAGCCAGGATGGCCTCGAGATGGCCAGGTTCCTCGAGAATCCCCACTACCTTCTCCATCTGCCTGGTCTCGGTAAACTCCGGCTGTCTCAAGATGTTGGCCAAGCCATAGCGATGCAACTCCAGATCGTGCTCCAGGTCGGCGACCTTCATCAACTCCACAATCTGCTCGGCGAGAAGCGAGCTGGTAGCGCTAGGCTGGGAAGACCTGGTCTGAATCTCCGTGCTGGTCATATCGAGCAACTGGACATTCAGTTCGTCGGCCATGCTCTGGAGAGACCCAGAGACCTCGTCAGTGCGCAGACCGATGATCCTCCTCCGCATCGTGCCGTCTCGCAGCAGGAGCAGGAGAAGTACATTGGCCTCGCTGAGACGAACCAGCTCCACACGGTTGAAACGCGATCGGCGAGTCCTGGGAGCTGTGACCAGAGACGCGGTGTGACTTCTGCTTGTCAGGACCGCCCCTGCCAGCCTGATCCACTGCTCAAGGTCCCTGTCCACTTGATGGAACTGGTGCTCGATCAAGCGGCGCTCACTCACGGGGAGTGTGGCCTCTCTCATCAGGAATTCCACGAAGTACCGGTAGCCTGAGGCTGTTGGAGTGCGTCCAGCCGACGTATGCGGATGGGTGAGATAGCCTAGCTGCTCGAGTTGTGCCATCTCCGCTCGCACAGTGGCAGGACTCACGCCAAGAGCACGACGTTCGACGATGGTCTTCGAACCCACCGGCGTAGCGGTGTCTATGTACTCCCGGACGATGAAGTCCAGAATCTGCTCCTGTCTCTCTGTCAACGGCTCCATTCTCGTGTCCACCAGCGGAGGCCCAATGATCCCCATGCACGGAATTAGCACTCTAACCTGGAGAGTGCTAATTCTATAGTAATGATACCAGAAAGCAGGGATTCTGTCAAATCTTGAGAGGATGGAACGGCCTCTGAGGCCTGGACCGGCAAGGCGGGTGCTGCCGTTCGGTGACTGGGCGATAGAGTCGTGCAGACGACAGGCCCATAAGGCGAGTCGAGTCGGGGCGGATTCGGGAGCACCTTGGGGCCGCCCGGGTTCCGACCGCGTCGCAGCCGATGCTGGCGGACCTACTTCGGCCGGTTCGACGCCACGCGCGGAGTGCGGCCCGTTCGCCAGCGTCAGTAACGCCGTCCTCCAGGTCCATGAGCTATTCATGCGGGGGCCGGCGGTCACGGCTGCGGGGTGTAAACTCCAGTCAGTTCCGCCTCGCCCAGCACGTGCCATTCCATGACCGCCAGCACGTCAGCCCTGGTCGATTCCGCCGGCGCCAAGATGAAGAACACCCTGAGTGTCGATGGCATCCAGAGAATGGGCCAATAAGCGAACAGGGTTCGTCTATTGGTCAGGTCTGTTCGTCTAGGCAGGGGTGCAGACCGTGCCACGTCGGCCTGCGGCTCATGGC
>JBAVWD010000331.1:0-1629 GCA_049697655.1 Anaerolineae bacterium
CAAGTCACCGTGGCGGGCGCTCTGCTGTACCTAGGTTTGAGTTTGGAGCAGGACCTGACGATCACGGTGAGATCCACCATCCCCCTCGCCCGCGGCCTGGGCAGCGGCGCCGCTGTGTCCACGGCGCTGACCAGGGCAGTGGCACAGCATTTCTCCAGAGACCTGACCACCGCAGAGGTTTCCCGGTTGGTGTACGAGGTGGAGAGAATTCATCACGGCACACCCAGTGGTATAGACAACACGGTCATCGCCTATGAACGGCCGGTGTATTTCGTCCGCGGAGACAGGCCCGAGACCCTGGCGGTGGGGCGCCCTCTGACCCTGTTGGTAGCCGACACGGGCTTGGCAAGCTCCACCAAGGAAGTGGTGGACGCGGTGCGAGAGGCCTGGCAACGATCCAGGGAGAGGTACGAAGACCTCTTCGATCGGGCGGGCTCAATAGCCGTCGAGGTGCGCCGAGCCATAGAGACGGGCGACGTGGGGCAGGTGGGGCGCATGATGGATGAGAACCATGGCCTGCTTCAAGCGATGGGCGTGTCGTCCCCTCGCTTGGACGCCCTGGTGGCGGCTGCCAGGCAACAGGGGGCACTGGGAGCCAAGCTGTCGGGGGCGGGGCGCGGCGGCAACGTGATAGCTCTGGTATCGTCGCAAACTCGGGATGAGGTCGAGCGTGCCCTGATTTCCGCGGGGGCAAGGCGTGTGATCCAGACTGAAATCCTGCCAAGCCAAGAACAAGAGCCCCATGTGACGCCATCTATGGGGCCAGCCAAGCCTTGCTGTGCGATGACCTGATCCAGAGCTGACCCTCGGGGGTTTCATGCCTATTGTTAAGATAAGCGTGTTTGAGGAGGCCAAGAACCTCATCCAGCCCTTCCTGGTCGTAGATCTGGCCGAGATCGACGACTTTGCGGCTCGTCTGTTCATCAGCCAGGGCATGGTCGCCTGGCACAAACACGTCGATCAGGAGCAGCTCTTCTTGGTGCTCGATGGGGAGTTGGTTCTGGAAAGCGAATGGGGCAACACAGCGCTGCAAAGCGGGGAGATGGCCGTGATACCGAAGGCAGTCGGTCACCGCTGCGGCTCGGCGGCACGCACTATAGCCTTGGTCTTCGAGAGGCGATTCTTCTCCAACAGACAGAACGGCCAGCGCAGGTTGTTCGTGCTCGAGGGGGCAGGAGAGCTCAAGCCTGTCAGCATCGGCGCAGAAGCCATGACGCTGCAGGGGACCTATGCGTCGAGAAGGCTGACCACCGTCGACGAACTGGTCTTGTCCGTGGCGCGGTGTGAGGGCGAGGCCAAGGAGCGCGTGCCCAGTCACGGCAGTGAACTCCTGCTGGTGCAGGAGAACAGTCTGACTCTGGAAACCGGGCTTGGCGCTGTGACCTTGGGCAGAGGTGAGATGGCGGTGGTTCCCCAGGGGATCCCGTATCGTGCCCACGCGTCTGAGACAGCGGTGGTTCTGATGGCCACCAAGGGCAGTCCGGCGTAGACCTGGTATCGGGCAGAGGACGGCGAGAACTTGGCGGAGTTGGTGTTCCTCAAGCTGGGAGG
The DNA here is from genome assembly GCA_049697655.1 of Anaerolineae bacterium. Taxonomy (GTDB): domain Bacteria; phylum Chloroflexota; class Anaerolineae; order UBA7937; family B3-Chlor; genus JAUVXJ01. Next base: position 1,552 of record JBAVWD010000331.1, read on the forward strand.
GTCGCTGATCACCGACAAAGGATCCCCTCAGACTGCGAGGGAAGGGGTCATTCGGCGTGTTGTTGGGGAGATACGGGC
>JBAVWD010000332.1:0-7986 GCA_049697655.1 Anaerolineae bacterium
GAGCCGCCGGCAAGTTCGATATCTGGATGCTCGGCTGGACCGGCGACAACGGTGACCCGGACAACTTCTTCTGCTACTTCGTGTGCATCCCGGATGCCAAGGAGGGCAACTGGAACAACGAGCAGGCTCAGGAGACGATCGACCTGCTTCTGGAGGCTCAGGCCCTCAGCGACCAGGCGGAGAGAGAGCCACTCTATTTCCAGGCCGCAGAGATCGTGCATGAGGATTGCCCGCGGTTGTTCATCGCCCACACCAAGGTGCCCTTGCTGCTGAGCGCTGCGGTAAAGGGGTATGTGGCCCACCCTCTGGGTGAGTCGGCAGAGTACTTCAACACCGTTTACCTCGAGCAGTAGGCCAAGCTCCTCTAGTGTCAGGCTCCGGCCCAGCCGCCGGAGCCTGACGTTCTAACAGAAGGGGCCCTTCATGACCAGCTACATCATCCGGCGTCTCCTGTCTCTCATTCCGACGCTCCTGGGCGTTTCCATCATCGTCTTTCTCTTCCTGCGGATGATTCCTGGTGATCCAGCCCTGGCTCTGGCTGGCGAGCACGCCACCGACGCGAACGTGGAGCGTATTCGTGAGGAGTTCGGGCTGAACAAGCCTTTGTACGAACAGTACTTGACCTACATGGGCAAGGTGCTGCGAGGAGACCTGGGGAGATCCGTTTTCAACAAGCGGTACGTCACCGACGAGTTACTTGCCCGCTTCCCCGCCACCCTTGAGCTCAGCGCCTGCGCACTCATGGTGGCCATGATCGTTGGCTTGCCAGCAGGTATCATCTCGGCCACCAAGCGTAACTCCATCTTCGACAATGCGGCCATGGTCGGTAGCTTGTTGGGGATCTCCATGCCCATTTTCTGGCTGGGGTTGATGCTGAACTGGTTCTTCGCCGTGCGACTCGGTTGGCTGCCTTCGGTGACGCGCCTGGATTCCAGCATCGAGCTGCACAGGATTACCAACCTGATCATCGTGGACAGCCTACTCACGGGCAATGCTGAGGCCCTGCTCAATGGCATCAAGCATCTTATTCTACCGTCTGTAGCCTTGGGGACGATTCCCATGGCTATCATTGCCCGCATGACCCGCTCCGCAATGCTGGAGGTGCTCGAACAGGACTATGTCCGCACGGCCCGGGCAAAGGGCTTGGCGGAGCGTGTCGTGATCTTCAAACACGCGCTGAAGAATGCTTTGCTGCCTGTGATCACCATCCTGGGGCTCCAGGTGGGCCTGCTGCTCTCTGGAGCCGTTCTCACCGAGACCATTTTCGCCTGGCCGGGAATAGGAAGATGGCTCTACCTGTCCATCCTCGCCCGTGACTATCCGATCGTTCAAGGCATGGCCCTCTTCATTACCTTCCTGTTTCTCATGGTCAATCTTCTGGTGGATCTCTCCTACGCACTGGTAGACCCGCGCATTCGCTACGGGTGACGTGGCGAAGAAGTAAGGGTTCAAGATGACTACGACGTCGGAGGCCCTGGAGGGTTTACCAGGACTGGATTATGCCCCCCGGAGAGAAAGGGGTTTGGTGAGGGACGCCCTACGTCGCCTGTGGGCCAACCGAGGGGCCAAGGTGGGCATGGGCATTGTGCTGTTCTTCGCCGTCGTGGGATACATCATCGCTCCCCTCCTCTTCTCCTACGAGCCCCGGACTGATAGAGATCTGCCTGGGAGGCTGAGTCCACCGACGCGAGAACACCCCTTCGGGACCGACGAGTTGGGGCGGGACATCCTGACCAGGATCTCTCATGGTACGCGCATATCCTTCACTGTGGGGCTCTTCGCTGCCGTTTTCGCTGTCTCCGTTGGCGCGCTGTTGGGACTCATCTCAGGCTACCTGGGTGGCTTTCTGGAGACCGTAGTGATGCGGGTCATGGACGTTATCCTGGCCTTCCCTGCCCTGCTGCTGGCGATTGCCATCGTGGCCATGCGGGGCCCAGGGCTGAATAACACCATGTTCGCGCTAGGGATCACCTACATTCCCATCTATGCTCGTCTGGCCCGTGCCTCGGTCATGGGCATCAAGGGGCTGGACTACATCACCGCAGCGACAGGCGTTGGAGTCCCGGCATATCGCATCATGCTACGCCACGTCCTGCCCAACAGTCTGTCTCCACTCATTGTGCAGTTCACGCTCAACATCGCTACAGCTATCATTGAGTGCGCGGCCCTCGGGTTCCTTGGCCTCGGAGCCCAGCCTCCATCACCCGAGTGGGGAGCCATGCTCAGCAATGGCTACAAGTTCCTCACCGTGGGTGCCTGGTGGGCGCTTCTCTTCCCAGGGTTGGCTATCATCTTTGTGGTGACAGGGTTCAACCTCGTAGGTGATGGACTGCGCGATGCCCTTGACCCACGCCTGCGGAGGGGCCCATAGGTCGCGGCTAAGCTCGGCAACACTGGCTACCACACAGTTCAGTTGCCTCCCTCCTTCGCTGGTGCCTTCTGACCGCATGTCCTGTTCCGCTGCGCCTGGTTTGCGGTACTCTGGCGGCTATGGTATAATTCACCATGACGTTGCGAGAACTGAGGTGAGAGGTCCACTAGGTGGTGACCTCGGGAGGAAACAGGTGGCGCTAGGCAAGAACCAGAAGGACGCCATCATAGTTGAGTATCACATCCACGACAAGGACACGGGTTCGCCGGAAGTGCAGATAGCCCTTCTGAGCAGACGGATCGACCAGTTGGTTGACCATCTGAAGGCTCACCAGCACGACGAGCATTCGCGGCTGGGGCTTATCAAGTTGGTTGGTCAGCGGAGACGCCATCTGAACTACCTGAACCGGAACTATCCGGCCCGGTACAAGGACGTCGTGTCTCGCCTGGGCCTACGCAGGTAAAGCCACTCAACGCAAAGGGGGTGGTGCCGTCCCGATCCGCCTGGCTGGTAGAGCTGTCCTGGGAGGCAAAGGGCGGGTCGGCGTTTGACTGATCAAAACAACTGGACTGGGTTCCGGGGGCCAGGTATTGGAGAGTGTAGCTCACTCTTGCGCCATGTCGCGGCAAGGATGGCGATCCAAGTCGACAGGTGAGATACAGTCTCCAGTCCTTGACCTCCGGGCCCGGTTCGGCATGGAGGTATAAGGAATGTCAACTATCTACGAAGCAACTATTGGAGAGCACTCTGTCAGAATAGAGGCAGGGAAGTTCGCCGGGCAAGCGGGAGGTGCCGTCACCGTAAGGAGTGGGGACACCATGGTACTGGTGACCGCCACCGCATCTGGGACGCCTCGAGAAGGCGCCGACTTTTTGCCACTGACGGTGGACTATGAAGAGCGCCTCTACGCCGCTGGCAAAATACCTGGCGGCTTCTTCAAACGGGAGGGCCGGCCTTCCGAGCAGGCTACCCTCCTTTGTCGGCTGGCCGACAGATCCCTTCGTCCCCTCTTTGAGCGCGGGCTCCGTCATGATGTGCAGATCATCATCACGGCCCTATCCGCCGACCAGGAGAACTACCTGGATACCCTTTCGGTAATCGGGGCATCGGCGGCCCTCTGCATTTCCGATATCCCGTTCAGCGGCCCGGTGGGCGCAGTGCGAGTGGGTCGGGTCAATGGGCAGTTCATCTTCAACCCCACGGCCTCGGAGATGGAAGAGTCCGATCTGGACCTACGCGTGGCAGGGACGCGCGAGGGGGTGGTCATGGTGGAGGCGGGCGCCCAGGAGGTGGATGAGGACACCATGGTGAAAGCCATCATGCTGGGTCATGAGGCCATGCAAGAGGCCATTGACGTCCAGAGGCGGATGGCAGAGGAGATAGGCAACCCCAAGAGCCCCTATACGTGCTACAGCATCGACGAGGAGGTGCTGAACGCTGTGCGTTCGTGGGCGGCCGGCAGGATCTGGGAGACCATAGGAGATGCCGAGGGCAAGAAGCAGTTAAGTGAAGCCCTCGATTCTCTGCACGAGGAGCTGGTGGAGAAGCTCGGCGAGCGCCATCCGCCGGAGGAACTGGACGCTGCATTTGACGAGGTGGTCAAGGCGGAAGTCCGGCGAGGTGCTCTCGCGGATAACCGCCGCCTCGACGGCAGAGGCCTGGACACCGTGCGTCCCATCGGCTGCGAAGTGGGGCTGCTGCCCAGAGCACACGGCTCTGGGCTATTCAGTCGAGGAGAGACCCAGGTTCTGGCGATTGCCACGCTGGGTACCGCCAGCGACGAGCAGATCCTGGATGGCCTGGGCACCAAGGAGTCCAAGCGTTTCATGCACCACTACAACTTCCCGCCCTACAGTACTGGGGAGACACGTTTCCTGAGAGCTCCGAAACGGCGGGAGATCGGCCACGGTGCGCTGGCAGAGACGGCGCTCTCGCCGGTGATCCCTTCAGCGGATGAGTTCCCTTACACCGTTCGTCTTGTCTCCGAGGTTCTGTCGTCCAACGGTTCAACGTCCATGGCCAGCATCTGTGCCGGCTCTCTTTCGCTCATGGACGCGGGAGTGCCCATCAAGGCACCGGTTGCGGGAATGGCGATGGGACTCATCACTGACGGTGATCGCTACGTCATCCTCACTGATATCATGGGCAAAGAGGACGCGCTTGGCGACATGGACTTCAAAGTCGCGGGCACCAGGCAGGGCGTCACAGCGCTTCAGATGGACCTCAAGATCTCGAGGATCGAAGCTGAGGTCCTGAGAGAGGCGCTAGGGCGCGCCAAAGAGGCTCGGCTCTACGCCTTGGACAGGATGGACGAGACGATCAGTACCGCGCGTCCCGACCTGTCTCCGTATGCGCCACGCATCACGCTGATAAAGATCGACGTTTCCAAGATCGGTCTTGTGATCGGCCCTGGTGGCAAGACGATTCGCAGGATCATCGAGGAGACGGGTGTCAAGATAGACGTGGAGGACGATGGCACGGTCCTGGTGGCCTCAACAGACGCTGAGGCAAGCAAGAAGGCTGTGGAGATGATCCGGGCGCTGACGGAAGATGCGGAGATTGGGAAGATCTACACCGGCACTGTGAAGCGTGTGACGGATTTTGGCGCCTTTGTCGAGATCTTGCCGGGAACGGATGGCCTGGTGCACATCTCTCAGCTGGCCGACTACCACGTGGCCAGTGTGGAGGACGTGGCGCGCGTGGGCGACGAGATCATGGTCATGGTCGTGGATATCGATTCGGAAAACAAGATCAGGCTCTCCAGGAGGGCCGTCCTCGAAGGGTGGACGCCAGAAGAGGCCAGAGCCATGGACAAACGGCCGACGCAGAAGAGGAGACAGCAGCCCTCGGGGCGCAATGGACAATACCCTCGAAGGCGCAGAGAGTAGCGCGCCGGGGCCGCGTTGCGGCCAGTCGTCAAGGGACAATAGCATGCAAGACGCCATGCGTACACCATCCGTGCTTTATGGCGTCTTTTGCTGTCAGTGGAGGAGTTCGTGAGTGAGTGGCGAGAACACGCTCTGGCACTAGAGGGCGTGTTAGAGCACTGGGGCAGCGATGCCGGACGGGGCCTGAGCGAAGAGGATGCAGTCGACAGGCTGCAAAAGTTTGGCCCCAATCGACTGGAGGAGATAGGTCGAGTATCTCCCTGGCGGCAGTTCGCCAGCCAGTTCACCGAATTCATCATCCTCGTACTGATCGGTGCCGCCTTCGTCTCAGGTATCCTCCAGGAGTGGACGGATGCCATAGCTATTCTGGTCATCGTACTGCTCAACGGCATCCTGGGTTTCGTGCAGCAGTATCGCGCTGAGCGGGCGCTGGAAGCGCTGAAGAAGCTGGCAGCGCCCCTGGCCAGGGTAATTCGCCAGGGTGAGGTCCGCAGTATTCCCGCCGAGGAATTGGTGCCGGGTGATATCATAGCCTTGGAGATGGGCGATCTGGTGCCCGCAGATGCCAGGGTACTCTCGGACCACCTTCTCCAGGTGGATGAGGCTTCCTTGACAGGGGAGTCCGTCCCTGTGAAGAAGGACGCTGATGTGGTCCTTCCAGACGACGCGCCACTGGGGGACCGCAGCAACATGGTGTACTCCAGTACAGTGGTCACATACGGTAAGGGCACAGCCGTGGTGACGAACACGGGCATGGACACTGAGCTGGGAAAGATCGCTCATCTGGTGCAGACGATGGGCCGGGAGCAGACACCCCTTCAGGAACAACTGGAAGGGGTGGGCAGGCTGCTCGTATACGGTTGCCTCCTTATAGTCGCTGTTGTGTTCGCTCTGGGGCTGTGGCGCGGGGTTCCGCCGGTGGAGATGTTCCTCACAGCGGTGAGCCTGGCGGTTGCGGCCATTCCCGAGGGACTGCCGGCGGTGGTGACCATCGCTCTGGCCCTGGGAGTCCGGCGCATGGTGCAACGCAATGCTCTGATCCGGAAGCTGCCCTCAGTGGAGACTCTGGGGTCCGCCACAGTCATCTGCACTGACAAGACAGGTACTCTCACGCAGAGCAAGATGAATGTGCGGAAGATCGGGCTTCTTGACAGCATTATTGATGTGACTGGTGATGGCTACGAGCCTGAGGGGGAGTTCCGCATTGGTGATCAGTCTGTTGAGCGCGCCAACCAGGACCTCCAACTGGCTCTGCGCATCGGGGTTCTCTGTAACAATGCCAGTCTGAGGCAGGAGGTCGGCGACGGATCCAGGTGGGACATTATCGGCGATCCGACGGAAGGCGCTCTCCTCGCGGTGGCTGGAAAGGCTGGCCTGTGGCGCAGCGAGCTGGAAACAGGGCACACCATGCTGTATGAGTTGCCCTTCGATTCAGACCGGAAAAGGATGACGACTATCCGGCGCGGCCCTGATGGCGGGACGACTGCCTATGTCAAGGGAGCGCCGGACGTGGTTGTTCGTCTGTGCACGCACGTTCAAGACAACGGGCGGGTGCGGACTGCGACAAGTGAGGATAGAGAGCGCCTGCTGGCAGTGAATGATGGCTTTGCCAATGAAGCGATGCGCGTCCTGGCGGTGGCGTACCGCGACTTGGAGGAGGAGGTCGTAGACCCGACGATAGCGGAGGTGGAGAGTGAGCTCGTCTTCTCGGCCTTGATGGCCATGAAGGATCCTCCCAGGCCGGAGGCCAGGGAAGCCATCGCCACGGCAAGACGCGCAGGGCTGGAAGTGGTGATGATCACGGGAGATCACAAGAGCACGGCGGTAGCCATCGCTAAGGAACTGGACCTGTACCGCGATGGCGACCTCGCTTTCACTGGACCCGAGCTGGATGGGATCGACGATGGGCGACTGAGGGAGGTCGTGGAGCAGGTCAGAGTCTACGCGCGCGTTTCGCCAGAGCATAAGTTGCGTATCGTAGGGGCATGGAAGAGCCGAGGACACATCGTGGCTATGACGGGCGACGGAGTCAATGATGCGCCTGCCCTCAAAGAGGCGGACATAGGGATTGCCATGGGGATCACGGGCACCGATGTGAGCAAAGAAGCCTCTGACATGATCCTCACAGACGACAACTTCGCTTCCATCGTCGCCGCGGTCGAGGAGGGCCGCGCTATCTTCGACAATATCCGTCGCTTCATCCACTTCCTTCTCTCCTGCAACATCGGTGAGTTGCTGACCATGTTTCTGGCGTCATTACTGGGGTTGCCGTTGCCTTTACTGCCTATCCAAATCCTCTGGGTGAACCTGGCCACGGATAGCCTGCCTGCCCTGGCCCTTGGCGTGGAGCCGGCCGAACCAAGGGGGATGGAAAGACCTCCCCGGCCTCCGACAGAGGGCGTGCTTACTAAGCGAATCGCCAGCATCATGCTCATGCAGGGCACCATCATCGGCCTGCTCACCCTGGGTGCGTTTCTCTTCGAGTACCTGGTCATGGGTGGCGGCGTGGACAGGGCGAGGGTCATCGCTTTCTCCACCACCATCTTCGCCCAGAACGTTCATGCCTTCAACGTACGCAGTGACAGGTATTCCGTATTCCAACTGGGTTTCCTGAGCAACCCGTGGCTGTTGGTATCGTTCGTGGTCGTCATTGTCAGCGAGTTGGCAGTCATCTATGTGCCGTTCCTTCAGCCCATTTTCAAGACCATGCCGCTGGGGGCGCAGGAC
>JBAVWD010000333.1:0-3570 GCA_049697655.1 Anaerolineae bacterium
AGTACCGGCGGCACGGTGTAGGTATAACAAAAGGTCTCGTCCCCTAGGGACGAGACCCACAGCGATCCCGCGGTACCACCCTACTTAGGCCAGCCTGCACGTCCTCGCACTGATACGCCGAGGCGGCAGAACCAGCCTCTCTCTTGGCGAGTACAACCCCGCAGAAGCAGCGAGGCCATGCCCTGGCCGTTCAACGGTGGCCAACCGGCACAGCTTACCGGACCCGACAAAGACCGGATCCTTTTCGCTTGCGGCTCCTGGGACCGGTTCAATCTGGCGCGATGCCGGCTCTCACCACGTACCAGCTCTCTGTGATCAGCCCTCCAGACCTACTATGTCCCGATCAACGCCATTCGGCCTATCCAGCCACTAAGTAAACACCATCTTACAACGATAACGATCGCTTGTCAAGCGAGGGCCGGAGGGTCAGGGAAAGGCGGGTCGCAATCGCCGCTGGACGCACCCTGAGTAGACCGAGAGGTCGTATCGAAGGGGCTGTCCAGCGGCGAAGGGAGTGGCGAATGTCAACCCTCCCGGAGAAGGGTGTGGGAAAACCACACACAAAACCTCCCGAAGGTTCCGAACCTTCGGGAGGGTCGCGGATGGGCACCAAAGGGTGCACCACCGAGGGGTAAGTTGAACCCTTTGCGGGGGAGAAAGGGGGATGACTAAGCGAGCAGAACGGGGCCAAGGCCGAGAAGTGCCCTTCTCAGCCCTGCGCAAGCCTCTGCCAGACTAGCCAGCTCAGGTACAGGAACAAGAGCAGGCCAGCACAGAGTAGCAAGAGATGAATGAAACAGCCGCCTACCTTGCGGAAAAGCGCGATGACCCAGCCCACGACCAGGAGAACCACGATGGCCCCCACGACCACAAAGAGCAATGGCTGCAACACTGATACCCCCTGTCTCCGATGTGCAACCAGACGCGCAGCCGGAGCCGCCGCGCTAGTCGCTCGCCACTACGAAGGCAACGGCGTACTTTCTGGAGTGGGAGAGACTGACGGCAAAGTCCTCCAGCCCGAGTTCCTCGGCCCGCTTCTTCGCCCGACCGTGAAGCCTGATCAGCGGTTTGCCGCGGGCGTCGGACAGAACCTCTATCTCCCGCCAGGTAACTCCCCGCAGCCCCGTTCCCAGGGCCTTGGAAACAGCCTCCTTGGCCGCGAAGCGGGCGGCCAACTCCCCAACGTGGTTTCTACAGAACCTCACCTCCTTCGGAGTATAGACGTGCGACAAGAAGCGATCGCCCCAGCGTTCCAACGCTCGGGCGATCCGTCCTGTCTCGATGAGGTCCACACCTACGCTCAGCATGCCCACGCCCGTGCCTCCCTGCCCGGCTAGTACGTCTCGTCCTCGACTTCCTCCAACTCCCCTGACTGTCCGGCGTTCAGCACTTCGGCAGCCCGAGGGAGTTCGGCTTTCTCGTATCCTCGTCCGATACCACGATAGACGAAGCCCAGGGCCTGCATCTTCTTCGAATCGTAGATGTTGCGACCGTCAATCAGAACGGGCTCAGCCATGGAGGCCTTGATACGACCCATGTCCAGGTGTTTGAACTCGTTCCAGTCGGTCACGATGACCAGAGCATCGCTCCCTTCCGCCACCTGGTAGGCATCATCGCAGTACGTGATGTCCGGCAGGATCTCTCTGGCGCGCTGCACGGCAACGGGGTCAAAGGCCTTGACATACGTGCCCTCGTTCTGGAGCAGATGGATGATCTCTACCGCGGGTGCTTCGCGCATGTCGTCAGTGTTTGGTTTGAACGCCAATCCCAGGACCCCCACCGTCTTGCCATGCAGGGTGCCCAGGATGTCGCGCAGGCTCTGGACGACGCGTCTTCTCTGGTCTCTGTTGATCTCTATCACGGCCCGCAACAATTGAGGGTGGCACCCGTGGATCGCCGCCATGTGAGCCAGCGCCTTCACATCCTTAGGGAAGCAGGACCCTCCCCAGCCGACCCCGGCATCAAGGTAGGAATGGCCTATGCGTTTGTCGTAGCCCATGCCGATGGCCACTTCCTTGATGTCGGCTCCCAACTGCTCACAGATGGACGCCATCTCGTTGATGAAGGAGATGCGGTTGGCCAGGTAGGCGTTGGAGGCGTACTTGATCATCTCGGCGGTACGCAAGTCGGTAACGATGATGGGGGCACGCAGTGAAAGATAGAGCTGGGCCACCTTCTCCGCTGCCTGCCTATCGGTCGATCCTAGAACGATGCGGTCGGGATTTAGAAAGTCGTTGATGGCCGATCCCTCCCGCAGGAATTCAGGGTTGGAGACCACGGTGAACTCAAGCCCCGGAGCGATGTGCCTCTGCACGATCTCCGCTAACCAGTCTCCTGTCCCTATGGGCACTGTGCTCTTGTTCACGATGATCAGGGAGCTGGACATCTGCTCGGCGATCGTCTCGGCGGCTATCCTCATGTACTTCAGATCAGCCTCGCCTTCACTCCCCGACGGCGTGTCTACCGCGATGAAGACAAACTCGGCGTCCCTCAGTCCTTCCTCGTAGGACGTAGTGAACGAGAGCCGCTCCATCTTGGCGTTGCGCTCCACCAACTCCTGTAGGCCTGGTTCGTAGATGGGCAGCTTGCCGCGCTTGAGGCCGGCGATCTTGGCCTCGTCTATGTCGACACAGACCACCTCGTTGCCGAGGTCGGCGAAGCAGGCCCCGGTGTTAAGCCCAACGTAGCCGCCTCCTCCGATCACGCAGATCCTATTACTCATCGGCACACCTCTCACCGAATGGTCGGGCCGTTCTGAGGGAGATGAGCATCATGGCTCTCCCTGCTCCCCCTCGTAGCGGTCCCGCCTCACTAAGCCGCCAGCTCGCTCACGACCTTTCCCAGTCGCACACTATAGTTCATCCCCCGATCCTGAGGGTAGATCTGAGTCGTGTTGGCCAGGTACAGACCCCTCACCGGCGTCTGGTAGGCTGGGACCCGGCGGGAGTAGCCACAAGTGATGATCGGCTGGGCGGCGTCTTCACGAAACAACCACATCTCCTCTACCCAGTCCTTTTCGAACTCTGGGTTGATCTTCCTCAAAGAGGGGAGGTAGTGCCCGAACAACTCCTCTGCCGAGGCCCCGTACAAGGGATCGCCCTGGGATACATAGTTGCTCAGATAGAGAATGTGTTTCCCGTTGTACTTCTCCGCAGGGATCAGGTTCGTATGCTCGATAGCGCCCACAAACGGAAAGGCTGGGTCGCTGATGTTCAACCAGTAGATGCGAGACAAGGAGTGCTTCATCTTCAGCACCAGGCACAAGGCGCTCTGGTACGACACCTCCCTCAGTCGGCTGGCGTACTCCTCCGGCAAGTAAGGTGCGATTTGTTGGAGAACGAAGGAGGGCACGGTAGCGATGACCTGGTCAACGGGCCACACGTCTCCGCCCGTGACGCTCTTCACCTTCCGATCCTCGATGGTCAGCCGCTCTACAGGGGTGTCGGTCAGTATCCTGCCCCCCATGGCCCTGATCCTGCTGGCCAGAGCGTCAATGAAAGGTTGGAAGCTGCCCTGCATGTAACCCAGCAGTTCCTGTGTCATGCCCTTGCTCCGGGACCCCACCCGGTC
>JBAVWD010000334.1:0-6210 GCA_049697655.1 Anaerolineae bacterium
CAATAGCAGCGGTATGGATTCCTTCAGGATCAGGCCGCTGAGCACGACCCCAAAGAGCGGGACCAGGAAGGTGAAAGCCGACAGGCGGCTCACTTAGTAGCGATGAATCATCAAGAACCAGGAGAGGTAGCTGACGAAAGCAACGATCACCGCCTGATAGAAGAAAGCGCCGAGAACCGGCACACTCAGCGCGACGGGGTCACCACGCTGGAAGATCAGCCACGCCAGGCCCAACACAGGAATGGAGAAAAAGAGCTGGGAGAACATGGTCTGGTAGTGCGTATGGCTCTCCGTGCTGGCCATCCTCTTGACATAGAGCGAGGTGGCTGCCCAGCACATGCCGCCCCCCACTTGCATCAGATCACCCACCCAATAGAGAGGCCCCAGCGTGGCAGACCTGGCCCAGAACACGGAGACCAAACCGAAGAAGGCCACCACCAGGCCAGCAACTTTCGTGCTGTTGAGCTTATCGCCCCGCAGGAGGAAATGAGCACCGATGGCGGTCCAGAATGGTTGCAGGTAGAAGAAGATGATGCCCCTGGAGGCGTGGGTGAAGACCAGACCCCAGTAAAGAAAGACGAACTCCAGCCCGAAGATCAGGCCCGTCGTCCCCGCCAATAACATCGAAAGGCCGGGGCCTGTCATAGAGCGGCTCGTACTCGGTCGTCCCGGTCCTTATTGGAGTTTCGGCCAAGAGGTCACCGAGGTGCTTCAATAGCGTGATCAGCTCCTGGTTCTTCTCGTCCACCAATCTGCGCACCTCTTGCTGCCTCTCTGCACCGTCAAGTTCGGTGAAGTAGGCCGCGAATTCAGCCTCACCGTAGGCAGAATGGGTGGCTGGGCTTAGCACGACGCGGTCCAGCCGATGGTCTAATCTCTCCTTGTCGCCTGGCTCTCGCATCCGGTCGTAGAGATACTGGCGCAGGGTGGCCTCCCGGAGCCAAGCGACTTCCTTCTGCACTTTTCCTCGGCTTCTTGCTTCCTGGTCCTGTTCTCCTGCCTGATGGTGCGTAACTCTCGCACCAGTTCCACTGACCCTACGTGCGGCCAACCGACGCCAGCCTCGTTGATTCTTTGGGTCAGGTCTTTGATTTCGCGCTCGAAGGGAAGGACCAAGTAGGCGTGAAGGTGGCCCTCTCTCTCCTCCAGCCATCGGCGCAACTTGCTATAAGCCCGGTGGATCTCAGGGTTCGGAGCCGCATGGTGCTCGAGATGGTCCAGAGGATCGGGTGGGATCCCCAGCTTCTCCTGTCGGCCAATAACCATCGGCTCTGGTGGGGTGTTGTCAAACTGTGCGGCCAGTTCACGGCTATTGTCTCCGGTGACTCTGAAGACGATCAAGTTGCCGACGTTGAGAGTAGAACCCTTGTTGAGATCGTCAAGTTGTTGCCGGTATTGGTGGGCGACGATCGTGTCGATGTTGAACTATCTCGCCTCGCTTTGGAGAGTGGGAAAACTTTCGGTGGCGAAGCTCTGGTACTCGTCCACAATCAGGTGGAAAGGCCTTCGATCTTGAGGTGGGGTCTCCGCCCGTGAGAGCGCGGCGGTCAGAATCTTTCCCACCAGGACGGAGCCCAAGAGGGCGCTATTGTCTTCTCCGATCTTGCCTTTCGAGAGGTTGACGAGCAGTATCTTTGCCTGGTCCATGATCTGCCGAAGGTCGAAGGTGCTGGTAGGCTGAGACACAATGTTTCTGACGAGCGGATTGGAGAGGAACCGACCGATCTTGTTGAGGGCCGAGGCTGCCCACTCGGGTTGGTCCTTTGCCTTCTTGGGGAAGCGGTCACGCCAGTAGGTCTGGATGATTGGGCCGGCTACTCTTGCTGCCATCTCCTCACGACGATCTTCTTGCGAGAGCATTATGAGGATGTCGAGGAGGGTCGAGCCTTCGTTGGCCAGGAGGGTCAGCGTGCTGTGTCGAAGAGGGTCCTCCAGGTGTGGGCCCCAGGAGTAGTAGAAGAGCTTGCGGAAGGTAGTCACTGTCTCCGAGCAAACCCTGTCTACCAGTCGCGGATCGTCCCTGTAGGGGCACTCAAAGAGATTGAGGGCAAAGGGCTGGTCCGTGTCGGCAGGGTCAAGAAGGATGACGTCATCGGGCCGTCCGAGGGCATGCGCAATAAGAGGTCCTCGGTCAGATCTCCATGGGAGTCGACTCCCCTCGTGGTGTCGTATCGGTTGGCGGAGACGACGTGTGCGCGCCGCCGCTCGCCACCAGAGCGAAGAGAGGCGCGAACTCCACCTTTGGCTGGACCGCAACGATCGGCCCCTTGACACCGCAGTCCAGGAATATGGCCTCTATCAGCTTACGGACAATCTGCTTCCTCTCCCTCAGCGGCGCTGCATCCCAGATTGTCCCGAAGTTGCTGAGCAACTCCACAGCCCGCTCCAGGTCCGACATCGCCGGTGGGATGAGGGCCGCTGCCATGGCCTCTAGGCGCGCCCGCTCCAGCAGGCAGTCCTGTTCCCGCATGTCGCCCAAAACGAGTAGTCGCTTCAATCGGTCGAGTTGCCGCTTGATGCGAGCCTTTTCCCTCGCAGTCCCCAGGCGCTCTCCGGCCCGATCCTGGATCGCCTTCAGCACGCTGTTCTGCCAGTCGGAAGGTAGCGTCAGCCGTTGCATGAAGTCTCCAGTGGCCTCCTCAGCCTCCTCCGCTGGGACCATTCGCTGTTCACACTCACGCCCCTGATCGCGGGCCGGGTCGCGGTAGTATCGCTTTCCCGAAGCGAAAGCCCCACGCATTGGCCAGCCGCACCGGGCGCACCGAGCCAGCCCAGATAGAGGATAGTCGCGACTGCCTTTGCGAGCCGATATGCCGACAGCGCTCCATCGCTTCCTGCGCACCTCCTGAACGCTATTGAAGAGACCCTCGCCTGCTATCGGCTCATGGAGTCCCTCAAACCAGTCACCCTTTCCACGCTTAACTGGTCAGGATGGACGACAGGCGCTGGAGCTGGTGATGTCCTATTTCGGGTTTTGTGAGGTATTGCAGAGCGATGGGTGCAAGGAGTTCATGGGTGGGTTTGGACAGAGGGTCAGCTGCTACGCTCAACGTCACCGGGTGTCGAGAGCATATCGCAAGAATGAACAGGCGTTCGTGGAGAGCTTTCACCGCACGCTGCGCAGAGAGTGCCTTGGCTGGTGGACGTACAAGCCCAGTGAAGGGGAAGAACTACAGAACGAGGTGCAACAGTATCTAGACTACTATCACTACGGGTGGCCTCACCTGGGCCTCGGCCTGCAACCCCCTCTACTACCTACTTTTCGCATTTGACATGGGAGACTCCGAGTGCTTGACAGTTTGGATAATATCTGCTATAATGTTAACGTTAGCGGGAACGATCACATAGGCAACGAGCCGGAGTGGAGCGTGATCGGCAGTAGACGGGTAACTATCAGGGAAGTAGCGGAACAGGCCGGGGTCTCAACCCAAACCGTCTCCCGCGTCCTCAACCATCGCCCAGACGTTGCACCTGAAACACGGCGGCGAGTACAGGAAATCATCGACCGCTTGGGGTATCAGGCCAGCAACATCGCCCGCAGCCTGGTCCAGGGACGTAGCTTCACCTTGGGTGTTGTGGCTTGGGGTCTCGAGTACTTTGGCCCCTCGCGTGCTCTGTCAGGGATCGAGCAGGGCGCAAGCGAATTGGGGTACGTCCTCCTCTTGAGTCTGATGCGCCAGCCGGGGAACAGCGACGTCGGGCAGTTACTGCGCGATATGCTCGCCCGGCAGGTGGACGGTATCGTCTGGGCTGTGCCTGAGATCGACAGCAATCGAGACTGGATAC
Organism: Anaerolineae bacterium; assembly: GCA_049697655.1. Classification (GTDB taxonomy): domain Bacteria; phylum Chloroflexota; class Anaerolineae; order UBA7937; family B3-Chlor; genus JAUVXJ01. Next base: position 3,787 of record JBAVWD010000334.1, read on the forward strand.
GAGAGCAACACTCACGACTTCCTGTGCCTGTGGTTTTTCTGAGCATGCGGCCCCAACCCGATCTGTCTATTGCGGCGGTCGATAATCGGAGCGGTGGGCGAATGGCCACCAAACACCTGCTCGACGTTGGTTACGAAAACGTGGGGCTGATAACTGGCCCCTTGACCTGGTGGGAGGCCCGCCAACGTCAATCTGGCTGGCAAGACGCGCTCCAAGAAGCAGGGATAGCCACCGAGGATAACCTCGTCGTCGAGGGAGATTGGCAGGCAGCGAGTGGAGAGCGAGGCCTACACCAACTGCTGGAGCAGCGTCCGGATCTAGACGCCGTGTTCATCTCCAACGATCAAATGGCGCTGGGCGCACTACAGGCAGCGCGCAAATTGGGCGTGCGGGTGCCGGAAGATCTGGCGCTGGTCGGCTTTGATGATGTGCCCGAGTCTGTCTATTTCCTTCCCCCACTATCCACTGTACGGCAGGATATGGTTGAGCTAGGTCGTTGCGCTGTGAGAGAGCTTGGCGGCATGATAGAGGCCACTCAGCAAGGTGAAGCGGATGTTGAGCCCAACACCATCCTGCTTGAACCAGAGCTGATTGTGCGAGAGAGCTCTGGTTTTCCCAAACCAAAGGGGCAGGTTGTCGAAGAGGCAGGGAAGAAGCGCGATTCAACATACGGAATGCGATGGCTGGTGTGAACTCCGATACAGTCGGCGAGGGGAAAGGGCTTCAGTAGGCCGGAGACGCGGCCAGAGGCGTTCTGTGGCCTGTAGCGGATCAGCTAACCTTGCCCCGGGCTAGCTGCATTCTGCACGAAGTGCGAAGTGGTATGAGTTCCTGTCAGGGTGTGAGAAAGGAGGTGAGGATAGTCGAGCCTGAGACGTTGTGGTTTCACGTATCGATCTGCCGTCCGCGCATTGGGCTTTCGCAAGATGTATCCTGCGAAGGAGCCCAACCAGTCTTTCTTGAGGAGGAGAGAAATGGGTGCGAAGAAACTCAGTTGGTCAATGTGTAGCCTCGTCCTGGTGTTCCTGCTGGTTCTCGGTTGCGCGCCGGCGCCAACTGCGGCACCGGCGGCGGAGACACCCGCAGCGGCCCCGGTCGCCACGGGCAAGACTTGTGAGGGTGTGAAGATTGTCTTCTTCCCCGGCGGGCCGCCCGGGTGTCCCTTCGGCACCGTCGTCTATAATGGGGCAGTAGCAGCCGCAGCGGACCTGGGGGCCGATGTGGAATACATGTTCTCGGACTGGGATACGCAGAAGATGATCAGCCAATTCAAGGAGGCTGTGGCCACCAGCCCCGACGGGATCGCCGTCATGGGCCACCCGGGACCAGACGCTTTTGGGCCCTTGGTAGATGACGCCGAGTCCAAGGGGATCATCGTCACCAGCCAGAACACCACCCTACCCCCAATCGAGGAGATGTACAGAGCCGTCGGGTTCGGTTACGTGGGGCAAGAACTGTATGCGTCCGGCTATTTGCTGGGCAAAGACGCCATCAAGAGGACCGGCCTTGGAGCAGGCGATCGGGCCATGGTCTGGGGGCTTTTGGCGGAACCGACCCGCGGGTTGAGGACACAGGGCGTGATAGATGCCTTGGAAGAAGCGGGGCTGACCGTCGACTACATGGAGATTGACAAGGCTACAAACGCCGACGCCACAGCAGGTACCCCCATCTTCACCGCCTATGTCTCCTCCAAGCCTGACGTTAAGTTGGTCTGCACCGATCACGGCGGTCTGACCTCTACCCTGGAGACCTATCTGACGGCGGCAGGCAAGGGCCCGGATGACATATATGCCATAGGGTTTGACGTCTCGCCCGCTACACTAGAGGCGATCAGGGGCGGGTGGACCGACTTGGTGCTCGATCAGCAACCCTTCCTGCAAGGCTACCTGCCCATCGTGCAGATCTGCCTGACCAAGAAGTATGGATTCGCCGGTCTGCATATTGATACGGGGTCCGGCTTGATCAGCCAAGACAACGTCGAAGCGCTGGCACCCCTTATTGAGCAGCAGATCCGGTAGCGGCATCCGCACTCTCGGACCTCAGATCTATCCGAGCGGTAGTTTGCAGGGGTCGGTGCAGAACTAGAACGATGCGAGGCAAACGGCACCAGCGTCCAAGTCGCATGCTCGCCGTGGTTTGAAGCATGTGGCCATTGTATGGGCTGAGAAGGGACCTCTCTGGTGCCGTTTGCCTCCTCGCTTTGCTGCCTGGTTGCAGCTAGAACATAATTCAGTGCCTCGAGGACTCCTCGACATCCGGCTGGTTCACCGCCGCTGCTGCCAGTCGTCACCTGATAGCCGTTCAAGGAGATCGTCTGATGGATTACATACTTGAAATGAGAAATATCTCCAAGCGTTTCGGGGAGGTTCAAGCCCTGCGCCAAGTTGACTTCGCAGTCGCTCGCAATGAAGTTGTGGGGTTGGT
>JBAVWD010000335.1:0-1660 GCA_049697655.1 Anaerolineae bacterium
CCTGAGAGCTGGATCAGCGGCTCGGAGACTCCCAGACCATTGACTCGCTGCTCGATAATGGCCCTGGTCGCCTCCATGGCTCCCGCGTCGACTGTCTCTTCAGGAGGTAGATCTGCCTCCAGAAGGACTTGAAGGCCTCCCTGAAGATCCAACCCTCTGCGAAGCTCTATATCGCGGTCGAGGTTGACGGGGCCCAGATGGATGTGTATCCCCGGATTGCCAGGCAGATCAATCCAGACGGCGGTCGCCGCCAGAACGATGATCAAACCCAGCAGAGCCAGAGTCCTGCGCCTGTCGGTAAACACTGTTACATCCTCACCTTGCTTCAGTGAACGGCGCACATTATAGCGCGCGGGCGCCGTACTGTCAAACTGACGCCGCTACACTATCTTCTCCCGCACCACACTGCTGACGTAGTCCATCAACCAGACCACGATGACGATGGCCCAGACCGCGACGCCTGCTTGCTTGTGCCGCAGCAAGTTGACCCACTGGTACAGGAGGAAGCCGACACCCCCGCCTCCAACCATGCCGATCACGGTAGACATCCGCACGTTGATATCCCACCGATAGATGATGAAGGCGATGTAGCGAGGTACGATCTGCGGTACCAGTGCCTCCGCCAGGCCTACAGGGCCCGTCTTGGTCTTCTTCGTCCTCGGCCTGGCTGTGCCTACCTCAGTCCTCGCGGAAGTGACTGCCTCGACTCTCCTTGTTCTCCCACGCGGCTCTGGCCACGATCAGGGCGGTCTGCACAGCATGACGCAAACCAATTAGACCATCCGTCAACCTCGTGGAGCGGTAGAACTTCTCGATCTCCCGCTCCAGACTGCTCAGATCGCCGATCGCCCGCTCCAATCGCTTCCTGCTCCGTATCAGGCCCACATAGTTCCACATGATGTGTCGTATGGTGGTCATGTCCTGAATGATGAGCGCTGGATCCGCCGTCTCCGTAAGGTCCTCATCCTGCCAGGGTGGTATGTCAATGCAAGCCGTCTTGCACCCACCACGGATCCCCCGGATGATATCCTCGGCAGCCCTCCAGCCCCAAACAAGCCCCTCCAGCAGACTGCTGCTGGCCAACCGATTGGCCCCGTGGACTCCGGTGCATGAAACTTCTCCGACCGCGTACAGGTCCTTCAGACCGGTGCGCCCAAACTCGTCCACCCAGATCCCCCCGCAGCAGTAGTGAGCAGCTGGCACCACCGGAATCGGTTCCTTGGTGATGTCCACACCATAGGCGAGGCATTGCTCGTAGATGTTGGGAAACCGCTCCCTGATCTTGTCAGCAGACATGTAGGATGCGATGTCGAGATAGACGCACTTGGCCCCCGTCGCCAGCATCTCCAGGTGGATGCTTCGCGAGACCACATCCCGAGGCGCCAGGTCACCCCACTCGCTGTCATACTTCTCCATGAAGGGCTCGCCCGTCTCCGCCACCAGACGAGCCCCCTCGCCACGGACCGCCTCGGAGATCAGAAAGCGTGGAGCGTAGCGATCATAGAACGCTGTGGGATGAAACTGCACGTACTCGGCATTGATGACCCGGGCTCCGGCACGGTTCGCCATCGCCAGGCCATCACCTCGGGATGTGACGGGGTTCGTGGTATGCAGGAAGATCTGTCCCAGGCCGCCGGTGGCCACAATGATGGCCCCAGCC
>JBAVWD010000336.1:0-2305 GCA_049697655.1 Anaerolineae bacterium
CTCACGGCGTTGCCATCGGGGAACGTATGTGGGCAGCCGGTGCTGCGATAGACCAGACGCTGGTCCGCCTCGAGGGCGGCGAGGACCTCGTCCGCGACGAAGGTTCCCTGGTCATCGAAGCCGAAGCCCTTTCTGAGTTCGCTGTCGAAGACGACGTAGGCCCCCAGCCAGCACTGATAATAGGGGGAGCGGGGGTTCATAAAATCCGAGTACAGTCGGCTGAGGTTGAAGCCTCCGAACCGGGAGTAGGCCGCTGCCTCCATGGGATGGCCCATGATCTCCGAGAGGGCCTTGCCCAGGTTGGCCTGAAGGGTGAGGCGGATCCAGCCCCCGCAGTGTGGGCCCAAGCGTATCTGGAGTCCGTGGCGTTTGGCGGCATTGGGCAGGCGCGATGCCAGCAGCCTGACCGCTAGACTCATGATCAGGCCCCGATAGAGCCAGACTGAGGCCGCGGCCACACCGAAAATGAGCAGTAGAGCGACGAGGATTGGCTGCATCAGTTCGTAGCTTGGTGAGAATGCGGATGGTGATTGGACGACAACCGATTATATCATATCTAAGTTCGAAACCGATAGTTGCTGCTGCAAATGCAGGTGTGTTACGATTGCTGGACGGCCATACAGCGACTCCTGGCACAGGTGGGTAGCTTTGGTGCGACCTTTGGGGTGGGCGAATTCCTGGAGACGAGTGGCACGGTGGGACTCTTCGCTACACGTGATGAGTCTGCTGTTGCTCATCTTCCTCGTCGCCTTCGCCTTGCGCCTCTATCGTCTGGGATACCAGAGCCTGTGGTACGACGAGGCGGTGAGTATTCACCTGGCGACGAAGGACCTCCTCGGCCTCACCCAACACACGGCCCGGGATATCCATCCGCCCCTCTACTACTACCTGTTGCATTTCTGGAACCGGGCCGCCGGCACCAGCGAGTTCTCCGCAGCCTTCCTCTCTCTGGTCTTCGGGATTCTGCTCATCGCCGCGTGCTACCGGCTGGGCACGGAGCTGTACGACAGCAGAGTTGGCGTGCTCACGGCTTTCCTCGTGGCTGTCTCTCCTTTCAACCTCTGGTACTCCCAAGAGATCCGCATGTACACACTGGGAGCGTTTCTGGGTCTGGTCTCGCTGTACTGCCTGATGAAGATGGTGGGCCTGACCAGCCGAGACGGTCAGCGGCCACCGGTCAGCGCGGGAGCGCCCTCTGATGGGTGTGGCGGAGCCTGGAAGTTCTTCATAGGTTATGCGCTCTGTGCAGTGGCGGGCCTCTATACACTCTACTACTTCGCGTTCCTCTTGATCTTCGAGAACCTGTTCGTGTTCGGCTGGTGGCTGGTGGCCAGAAGAGCGCGAAGGCACCCGCCGGTGTTCCTGCGGCGCTGGGTGCTGGCTCAGGTCCTGGTCGTGGTGCTCTACCTGCCGTGGCTACCCGTGGCCCTGCGCCAGGCGCTGGACCCGCCTGTTCCTCCCTGGCGCGGTTTCACAGCCCTAGGGTCGGTGATTCTGGAGTCCTGGACGGCCCTGTCGCTGGGACAGTCCGTGGACCCAGAGAGCCTCCTCGTCTGGCCCGTGCTTTCCTTCATGTTTGCCCTCTACCTGCTGGGCGTGAGGGGTGCTGCGTCGGGGCATCGAGGATCCCTGAAGAGCGTCCTTCTGTGCGGCTACACCTTTGCTCCCCTGTTCATCATCTACCTGCTGTCGCTGCGCACGCCTCTGTATCACGTGAGGTACGCCTTTACCTACTCGCCTCCCTTCTACCTGCTGCTGGCCGTGGGCCTCGCGGGGTTGAGGCGCAGTTGGCGCTTGGCCCTGCCCATCGGTTTGACGGTGATCGCCCTGGCCTGCGGATACTCCATATACCGCTATCATTTCGACCCACAGTACGCGGCGGACGATCACCGGGGGGCGGTGAGCTATATGGAGAACAGGATCGCCCCCGGGGATGCTGTTCTGATCGATGCTGGGTATGCTTATCCACCATTCCTCTACTACTACGAGGGTGCCATCGCCTGGCGAGGACGCCTGACTGACCACCAGCCTGATGATCCCCAAGAGGGCGTGATCCTCTTGCAGACCGGCAGTATTGGAGGCGACGAGGGACTTGGTTGGGGCGATGCGGGCTCGGACTTCTACGCCACCACTGAGGAGGAGACAGCGCGAGCCCTGGAAGGGGTCTTCGCCCGTCATGATCGTGTGTGGGTGTACCGTATCTACGACACGGTGACCGATCCTGAGGGGTTCATCCGTGATTGGCTCGACGAGCACGGGCGCCTGCTGGGGCAGGAGCAGTTCGCCGGGGAAAGCTATATGCGGG
>JBAVWD010000337.1:0-2248 GCA_049697655.1 Anaerolineae bacterium
TCCCTTGGACATCAAAGCAGGTGACGGCAAGGGTCACAGATTCTGCGTCCAGACTGCTGGCATTGTGCACCTTTCCCAGTACTTCATAGGGCACCCACTCCCCTACTCTTCCGGAGGGATCGAGGATTTCGAGCGTAGGATTTAGGAGTTGCATCAGATAGTCCGCCTCCTGTGCCTCAAGGCGGATGTGATGTGTGGCGAAGTCAGGACTGGCCAGGAAGAAGACCACCATCACTGGCGCCCTCTCGCCAGGCCCCAGCAGGTCTAGCCTGGCATACCCCGACTGAGACGCTACCGTCCTCCCTTCCTCATCTTGCAGAGCAACGCTCGCGCGGACGCCCTCGACTGGGTAGTCATTGGCATTCTCCACATCAAGAAGAAACCGCAGACTACCGACGGGATCCTCATACATGTTCTCCGAGAATGTCTCTAATACCGGCGAGGCAGTTGGTGTGGGCGACGGTGCTGGGATTGTGGGTGTGGGGGGACGAGGTGCGACTACCTCAGGCACCTGTGTGGCATCAAGACACGCGGTGAGGGAGACTGCCATCAACAAGAGGACGAGGATGTGAGTTGCACGCATTCGTCAGTCAGTCGCTCTCTGGGCGCAGTGATTCCAGAAAGGCCTGCTCCTCTTCCGTCAGGTCGGCCGCTCGAAGAAGATCGGGCCGTCGTTCATACGTCCTCAGCAGCGCCTGGCGACGCCTCCAGAGATCTACCGCTGCATGGTTCCCTGAGAGAAGTACTTCGGGAACGGCATGCCCTCTGAAGACGGCAGGTCGTGTGTACTGTGGGTGCTCTAGCAGGCTGTCTGAGTGAGAGTCCTTGACCGCGGCGGACGGATCGCCAAGGACTCCAGGAACTAGTCTGGTGACAGCATCCACAATGACCATGGCTGGTATTTCTCCACCGGTGAGAACGTAGTCGCCGATGGAGATCTCATCATTGGCCAGACCAAGCCGTACTCGCTCGTCCACGCCCTCATAGCGGCCGCAGATGAGCACGAGCCTGGGATGGGCGGTCAACTCCCAGGCCACCGCTTGTGTGAATGAGCGACCTTGAGGGCTGAGGAGTATCACGGGTGTCGAGGGCGCAACGTCCCCTCCCAGGATCGACTCCACTGCCCGAAAGATGGGCTCAGGTTTCATCACCATGCCGCCACCACCCCCATATGGAGTGTCGTCGGTCACGCGATGCCTGTCTGTGGCGTAGTCGCGGATGTTGTGAATGGAGACGGAGACCAGGCCTTGCTCGATGGCTCGGTTGACTATGCTCTCCTCGAAAGGTGACTCAAACATCCGGGGAAAGAGCGTGAGGACGTCGAAATGCATGGGGATCTCCTCCGGCTGGTGACATTCTACTGCATCGCTTCCCGCAGTTCAACCTTTGCTGTCGCAGTGCGGGGCTTCGGCAACAAGGAGCGCGGAGTGCGCTGCGCAGACCCTGCTCAGTTCGCGCAAGAAATGAGGCGCGTGTCCAGGCCTGGCGGCGAGCAATCCTTGTCACGGTCTGGCGCTTATGCTATAATCGCCTAGTTAGGGAGCAACGATGCCTGACGACGGCAAATGCCCTGAGTGTGGATACCTCAACGAGCTGGGGGCCGCCTTCTGCGGCAACTGTGGTAGCCCGTTGCGGACGTACAGGGTCAAGCCCAGTGCTCCGCCGTCCACACTTCCGGAAGAGGTAGCGTCCCTGGGGCGACAAGGCAACGATCGTGGCCGCGAGGCAGAGCTTGCCGAGCCGGCGGCGTCGCCTTCGCGGGCGTGCCCAAGCTGTCACTCCCCTGCGGAGACTGAGGATTTGTTTTGCAGACAGTGCGGTGCACGACTGGTCCTCAGGCCCGTGTGCTGCAAGCGCTGTGGAGATCCCATCGATCTTGACGAGAGGTTCTGCAATCGGTGCGGCCTGCCCCTGGGGTGATCTCGCCTAGTCCGGGAAGGAGATAAAGCAGTGAAACCCGAGGAGATAGAAGATCTTTTCCGCGAGCTAAAGGCCAAGGTTGAAGCTGGAACCATCTCCGAGGATGAGTTCGAGGCCCAGTTGCGTGAGTTTCTCTTCCAGGATGAGTCAGGGACCTACTGGACCGTAGGTGCGCAAACGGAGAACTGGTACCGTCACGAGAACGGTGACTGGGTTCGGGCTTCGCCGCCCCCATCGCTCAAGCGGGCCGCGGGAAAGGACCAAGAGTCTGGGGTTGAGAAGCCCGCCATCCCGCCCGGACGACGGGGCGGACTGGACAGGCGAGTTG
>JBAVWD010000338.1:0-2833 GCA_049697655.1 Anaerolineae bacterium
GTTGCCCACAGTCCCTCCGGAGCCGCGAAGAACCGCGCAACCGCCGCCGTCACCTAGCTGTAGAGTACTCTGGAGCATGCCCATACCGCAGGTTGGGGCCAGCCTGTCCGTGTGCTGCCACTTATCCAACAATCCACACTCCTACTAGTACTACTTCTCTTTACTGGTTACATACAACTTGTCTGTTCTATATCACATAAGTATAGTATATTGTGAATCGGTTACATGGTTTGTGCTCTGATAGTTGTTGCTTGCGGTAAGGTGATGAAAAGCAGCGATCTTGGATCCATTGTTCAACTGGCGTTGGAGGAAGATATCGGCGACGGTGATGTGACCAGCATCTCTATCCTTCCTGCCACGGTGAGACTCGGTGGCCGGATATTCAGCAAGGAGGAGGGAGTAATAGCCGGGCTTGACGTGGCAAGGAGCGTGTTTCGACTAGTCAATGAAGAGACGCTGGTTGACCTCCAGGTGGAGGACGGGGAGCTGGTGGCAAAGGGTACAACGCTGGCCCAGGTCACAGGGCCAGGTACTGCTATCCTCAGTGCAGAGAGGGTAGCCCTCAATTTCATGCAGAGGATGTCGGGGATAGCTACCATGACCCGCCGTTTCGTTAAGGCCGTCGAGGGGACGAAAGCGGTGATCCTCGACACGCGCAAGACGGCGCCGGGGCTGCGGGCTCTGGACAAGCTGGCGGTGAAGCTCGGTGGCGGACAGAATCACCGCTTTGGGCTATATGACATGGTGTTGATAAAGGACAATCACATCGCGGCAGCAGGAAGCATCGCAGAGGCGGTGAGAAGAGCGCGGCCTACATCTGACGACAAGAGACTGGCCATCGAGGTGGAGGTGACTTCTCTGGTTCAGTTCAGAGAGGCCCTGGCTGCCGAGCCCGACCGCATCATGCTGGACAACATGAGTCTGGATGACATGGCTGAGGCGGTTGCTTTGGCCGCGGGTCGAGTGGAGCTCGAGGCATCGGGCAACGTCACGCTGGATAACGTGGCTCAGATCGCGGCCACAGGTGTGGATTTCATCTCTGTAGGGGCCCTCACTCACTCTGTGCGTGCTTTGGACATCAGTCTGGAGATTACGGGTAGTTCGTGATCTGCTCGTTGGCCGCGGGCCATCGTGAAGCGCGATCAGGAGGTGTATCGAGTATGGCTTTGACGAATGACCTGGACCGAGCACCGGAAGAAATGCTCGACCGTATTGAAGAGACCCGGCGCAGGTTGGGGAAGGCCGCTGTTATCCTGGGCCATCACTATCAGAGAGACGAAGTGATCCGCTTCGCGGACCACAGGGGAGATTCGCTGGAGCTGTCGCGCGTTGCTGCCTCGTCGCGCGATGCTGCTTACATCGTCTTCTGCGGAGTCGACTTCATGGCTGAATCGGCTGCTCTCCTCTGCGATGCGCGGCAGCGTGTCTTCATCCCCTCCCACGAAGCCAGATGTCCGATGGCCGCCATGGCGGACAGGATGGGAGCAGAGCAAGCCTGGGATCGGTTGACGCAGGTTTGGGGTCCGGATGTCATTCCGGTCACGTATCAGAACTCCAGCGCGGAGATCAAGTCATTTTGCGGAGAGTTGGGCGGCGCTGTCTGTACGTCCTCCAATGCCAGGGCCGTCTTCCAGTGGGCACTGAGCCAGAAGGGACACGTGTTGTTCTTCCCGGATGAACATCTGGGGCGCAACACCGCTCTGTCGCTGGGAATCGCAGCGGAGGAGATAGCTGTCTGGGATCCTGAGGAGTCTTCCGGTAGCCAGCCCGGATTGCGCGACGCCAGTGTTGTGGTCTGGAAGGGATACTGCCGCGTGCACACCCGCTTCACTGTGGCTCACGTGCAAGAGGCGCGGGAGAGGTATCCGGACGCAAGAATAGTGGTGCACCCTGAGTGTACGGCCGAGGTCGTTGCCAGATCCGATTTGGCTGGCTCCACCAGCCAAATCGTCAGAGTCGTCGAGGAGGCACCGGCTGGGGCCACCCTTGTCATCGGCACAGAGAAGAACCTGGTGAGCAGGCTGGCTACCGAGCATCCCGAGAAGACTGTGGTCCCTCTGGCACCGTCACTGTGCGGTGCCATGAGCCTGGTCAACCCTCAGAACCTGCTGTCGGTGCTGGACGCCATCCTGGAGAACCGTGTGGACGACGCTGTGCGTGTCCCTCCCGAGACGGTTGCAGGGGCTACCCTGGCTCTGGATAGGATGCTGGCGGTGGTGTGAAGTGGTGACGGGTGGCAGCACCATACGTACGGATGTCCTTGTGATCGGCTGCGGTATCGCCGGCTCGACGGCGGCTCTGCGCCTGTCTCAAGAAGAGTCTCTGCACGTCACTGTAATAACCGGTGCAGATGACCCTCAGGAGACGGCCACGTTCTACGCGCAGGGAGGTATCATCTATCGTGGCCTCGATGATTCCGCAAAGCTGCTGGCGGAGGACATCATCAGGGCGGGGGACGGACTGAGCAACCCTGACGCCGTGTCCATTCTGTGTGAGGAGGGACCGCCGTTACTGCGCCACATGCTGATCGAAGAGCTCCATGTTCCCTTCGACGCCGAGCCTTCGGGAGAGTGGCATCTGACGCTGGAAGGGGCGCAGTCCACTGCCCGCATTCTGCACGTCGCCGACGCCACCGGGAGGGCCATTGAGGAGAGACTGGTTTCCGCATTGCTGAGTCGCCCCAATGTTGAGTTGCTGGCCAGACACACGGCGGTGGACTTGCTGACCCCGGCCCACCACTCGCGAGACCGACGCGCGGTGTACGAGCCGTTGTCCTGCTGCGGCGCTTACGTCTTGGACCAGCAGAGCGGGAGGGTGGTCACGTGCCTGGCTG
>JBAVWD010000339.1:0-2034 GCA_049697655.1 Anaerolineae bacterium
GGTATCTGCTTGAGGACGGAGGTCTTGCCGATTCGGCGTTGGCCGTGGATGACGAGGATATGGTTCACGAACTTGCCGGTGAGAGAGCGCTGGACCCATTCGAAGACGTCCTGCCGGCCGAAGAACATGGTCTTCTCGGTGACTGGCGCACCGGCGATGTAGGGGTTGATCATCTCTGACATGTTTGTTTCCGAGTACGACAAGATGGACGTGGTGCCTATCCCCGGACGATTGCTCGACGCGGATAGTCGGTGCAACAGGATGTCGTAGCCCTGAGAGAAGCGGACCAGCCAGGCGCTGCTGCAACGGCATTCTATCACAGGGATTGAGGATTTTCAATATGATTAGCCTTCACCGTATCTCCAAAGCTGGCTGGCGTGTCTTCTTAGCCGTCTAGAGGTCGTGCATGCCGCGTGCACGCCATGAAGGCGCCACTGACGAAGCCGCTCCGCGCTCCGGTGGGCGGTGCTGAGCAGGATGCAGGGCTTGTCGGAGTAGTCTCTGGAACTGACACAAGAGGAGGGAGAAGACCGGGGAAGACGTGAGGGATCTGGAATGCCTATCTACGGTCGGGGTTGCCGTGGCTAGCGTCGCAAAGGCACCGTTCGGCCTCTGTGCGCCGCCTCGGCTAGTGCGTCCAGCACCTCCATGTTGAGGACGCTCTCTCTCGGTTGCAGCGCGAGAGCTCAGCGCACAGCGCCTCGCGCAGTGACCTCGACCGTATTGTCTTCAATGGACACTGTGTCACCCGTCTCAAGGCGAGAGATGTCTATACAATCTACCATAGGGATGTCGGCAATAATGGCTCCCACGGCTACGATGGCCTCGCTCTGGGCGTTGATGATCCCTGCGGGCGCCAGGCCCTTCCTGCGAAGGCGGTAGAGAGTGTAGGAGCCAACGGTGCTGCCTTTGCCGCGAGGGAAGACCAGAATCCTGCCGCTGATGGACTCTCCCTCCAGTTCGTGACCAGACTCAACAATCAATCCCGTCTCCGCGTCCACTCCGCCAAAAAACCCTATGGGTTGTTGGGAGACCAGCGCCTCTCCCTCCGCCTGGCCGTGTCTGATCACTCTACCGTGCATCTTCATCCTGGCCACCTCCCCCTGATGGCGGCCTCGACGCATTGAGCCAGAGATCCGAACCTGACTTGCAGATGAGAATGATCGCGGAGATAGAAGGCACCCTTGCTGGAGTTGGTGGCGATGTTTCCGAAACCCATCTCGCCCAGAGGAGCGCCGATCAGGCAGGCGTCGGCGACCACTCTGCCGCCGCAGGCCTCTATCCGGCCGGTCAATCCTTTAGCGCTGGCTGCATGGCGCACTTCTCGGGCTGTGGTGACCCACAGCTCTGCTTCGATCTGTGTGCCGCCGAGTAAATCAGCCGTGTATCCAATCTCGGCCAGCGAGGCGTGAGGACACCCGATCCATACCAGGTCAATTCCCTCGCTCGTGCCGTCCAGCGCCTGGTAGCCTTCATCGAGCGAGTCAATGTTGATGACGGTGGCGCCACTAGCCAGCATGTTGCGAGAGCGCACCTCAGGCGTGAGACCTTCCACATGGTAGAGGGCCACGGCTCCACTCGCCGCCATGGCAGCCCCCAGCGCCTTCAGTTCGTCCAGGCCCGGCTCTGGCCCGGACTTCACTCGGAAGTAAGGCACTCTGTCGGTCGCCATCTGGCCCACTATGTATCCCAGGGCGCTGAAGTCGCTGGGCGAGTGCAGGGCACACCCAACTTCCACTACGAGGTGCCCTTGTCGGCTTTGGTCCAGATGGAGCCCGTACCTGGCGGTGCGGCCCGTGATAGCCGCGGCCAGCGCGCTCGGTCCGCCCTCCCGATTGGTGCGAGCGCCGAGCACAGAGTTGGCATAGCTCACCGCCGAGGATTCGCTCCACGCGATGTGCTGCCCGAAACCGGGGACGTTTCCTGCCAGATAGGGCGTGCAGGAACAACTGATGGTGATGCCCATGGCGCGGTAGATCTCGACCACTTCCAGTTGACGGCGAGCGTACTCTTCGGGAATGCCCAGCTCCCGCC
>JBAVWD010000340.1:0-7015 GCA_049697655.1 Anaerolineae bacterium
CTCTGGAACTGAGCGGAGTGCACGACGGCCCCGGCCGCGACACTCAGGCGCCCGGGCGGAAACCATCCCAGCCAGGCATAGAACACATTCATCAAAATCAGGCCCAGAGCAAACGACGGGAAGGCCCACCCCAGGAAGGTGGCTGTCCGGATAGCGTGGTCCGGCAACCGCCTGCGGTAGCGCGCCGCCGAGCTTCCCAAGAAGAGAGCCGCGGCGACACAGGGCACCATGGAAGCCAACAGTAGCTCAGCAGTGGCAGGCGCCCGCTGGAGCAGCCCCTCCAGCACCGGCTGTTGCCAGGCCGGCGAGTAACCCCAACTGCCTGTCAGGAGGAGGCGCAACCAGGACACATACTGGACGGGCCACGGCTTGTCCAGGCCGTGGATGCGGATCGCCCTCTCGACCAGCGCAGCCTCTTCCTCTGGCAAGAGGAACCGGTTGGTCGTCGGTATGTATATCCTGGCGCGCAACTCCACAGGGAGCTGCCACAGCAGGGAGAAGAGGATAAGCGTAACGAGGAATACGACTACGGGAAGAACGAGCAACATTCGGAGCACGTATGGTACCAAATCAAGATCCCTTCCTCTGCTACCTCAGCGGGACAAGCCGCCTGCACGGCCCGCCGATGGGTAGGATCCCTCTTGACTATACCGATCTCATGCCCCGCAGGTTCACACGCTTGTCAGTTCACGCGCCAGCACGCCGCCCAGTGATCCGGGGAAACCTCCTTGAACTCCGGCTCCTGTTCCTCGCAGACGTCCATCTTCACAGGACACCGCGTCACGAAGTTGCAGCCTACCGGAGGGTTCGCCGGACTGGGTAGATCGCCAACAAGGATGATCCTCTTCCTCGTCTCCTCCACGACCGGGTCGGGGATGGGAACCGCCGACAGCAGGGACTGCGTGTAGGGCTGCAGCGGGTTTTTGTACAACTCATCCTTGTCCGCGATCTCGAAGATCTTGCCCAGGTACATCACAGCTATGCGGTCGCTGATGTGCCGCACCACGCTTAGGTCATGAGCGATAAACAGGTAGGTCAACCCCAATTCTGACTGGAGGTCTTCCAGCATGTTTATGATCTGCGCTTGAATCGACACGTCCAAGGCTGAGATCGGCTCGTCCGCGACGATGAAACTCGGGTTCAGCGCCAAAGCCCTGGCTACCCCGATCCGTTGGCGCTGCCCGCCACTGAACTCGTGAGGATAACGATTGACGAAATATGGGTTGAGCCCCACGACTTTCAGCAGCTCTTGCACGCGCTCTCGCTTGGCCTTCCCCCTGGCCGTGCCATGCACTTCCAAGGGCTCACCGATGATGCCACCCACCGTCATGCGAGGATTGAGCGAAGCGTATGGGTCCTGGAAGATCATCTGCATCTCGCGTCGCATCGCTCGGAGCTTCTGGCCCTTCAACGTGGTGAGCTCCACACCCTCAAAGATGACCTCGCCGCCTGTTGGACGATAGAGTTGCAGTATGCACCGTCCCACCGTGGTCTTGCCAGACCCACTCTCGCCCACGAGGCCGAAGGTCTCACCGCGTCGAATGAAGAAACTGACATCGTCCACGGCCTTGACGTCTCCGACGCGCCTCTGGAAGACCCCACGCTTGATGGGGAAGTACATCTTCAGGTTCTTGACCTCAAGCAAGATGTTGTTCTCGCCAGCCATTATCGCTTCCTCTCTTCTCTGACGTCGACCCAGCACGCCACCTCGTGTCGAGGTGTCACCGTTCTCAACTCTGGCCGTTCGACACAGCGATCGATCTTGTGGCCACAACGAGGCGCAAAGGGACAGCCTGTCGGCAAGTCGATGAGGTCAGGTGGGAGTCCGAAGATAGGAGTCAACTTCTCCTTCTTCTTCATGTCGAGCCGAGGCACCGAGCCCAACAACCCCAGCGTATACGGGTGCCGTGGATCTGCGTACAGATCCTTCACGTCTGCGGACTCGATGATGAAGCCGGCATACATGACACACACCCGATCCGCTATCCCGGCAACTATGCCCAGGTCGTGCGTGATCCAGATGATGGCCATGCCGATCTCGTCCCTCAACTCCTTCACCAACTCGATGATCTGCGCCTGTATCGTCACGTCAAGCGCTGTAGTGGGTTCGTCCGCGACGAGGATCTGGGGATTGCACGACAGGGCCATGGCAATCATCGCCCTTTGCCTCATCCCGCCGCTGAATTGGTGGGGATAGTCGTCCAACCGATCCTCAGCCTGGGGTATCTGCACCAGCTCCAACAGCTCCGCCGTCCTATCCCGAGCCTCTTTCTTGTTCATACCCATGTGAAGCGTCAGAGCCTCGCTGATCTGCTGGTTGATGGTGAGGACGGGGTTGAGCGACGTCATAGGATCTTGAAAGACCATGGCTATCTTGTTCCCTCTGATGGAGCGCATCTCGTTATCACTCAGCTTCATCAGATCCCTGTCTTCGAAAATGACCTCGCCAGCCTCGATCTTGCCCGGCGGTTGCGGTATCAACCGCAGAATGGAGAGCACGCTAACGCTTTTGCCGCACCCGCTCTCTCCCACCAAGCCCAGCGTCTCCCCCTCATTGACCAGCCAGGACACTCCGTTCACGGCTTGCACGACACCATCGTCAGTATAGAACCGTGTCGTTAGATCTCGCACTTCAAGTAGAGCCACTTCCTACGCCTCCTTACAAGTGTCCTCTCCAGCAGCGTTGCCTGTGCCTAAGGCACGAGTGCCGCTCTCTCCGCGCCCTACCAGCCGGAGCGCCGCGCCGACCTTCAACCTCAAAACTATAGGGCATTGAGAGTGAGTTGTCAAATCGATGGAGGGCCGCTCCTACGCGGCGTCACGAGACCAGATGACTGCCTTTTCCGCAGCTGGGGAGACGCTCACCCTGGGCATGTCCACCCAGCACGCGACCAGGTGATCGGACCCGACTTTGCGGGCTTCGGGCATGGTCTGTGAACAACGACCTATGGCGTAAGAGCACCGTGGGTGAAAAGGACAACCCTGGGGTAGGTTCACCTGGTCAGGAGGGGAGCCCACAATCGGCCTCAGAGGTTTCCTCGCGTCGTCATCCAGCCTCGGCACCGACGACAGGAGACCCAGCGTGTACGGATGGCGCGGATCCCTGTACAGATCCCTGACCTCCGCCGACTCGACGATGTACCCAGCGTACATCACCAGCACGCGATCGGCCAATCCAGCAACAATGCCCAGATCGTGCGTTATCCACAGGATGGACAGGCCCCTTTCCTGCTTCAGTCTCCTCACCAGATCCAGTATCTGAGCCTGGATGGTCACGTCCAGGGCGGTGGTCGGCTCATCGGCGATCAGAAGATAGGGATCGCAAGACAGCGCCATGGCGATCATGGCTCTCTGCCTCATCCCGCCGCTGAATTGGTGTGGATAATCGTCGATGCGCTGCTCGGCCTCGGGAATGCCCACAACTCTCAGGAGTTCGATGGTGCTCGCCATCACCTCCTTGGGTCCCAGACCCATGTGGAGTTCCAGGGTCTCAGAGATTTGTTCACCTATGGTGAGTACCGGATTCAGAGACGTCAGCGGATCCTGGAATATGACCCCTATCTTGGCTCCGCGTATCTCACACATCTCCTGAGCCCCGACGGACAGTAGATCGCGTCCCTGGAAGAGCACTTGACCACTGACGATCTCCCCTGGTGGTGCTGGTATCAGGCCCACGACGGACAGCGCCGTGACGGTCTTGCCACACCCACTCTCGCCGACGATGCCGAGGGTCTCCCCCTCCCTGATCGAAAAGGAGACCCCATTCACAGCACGAACTATGCCATCACCGGTGTGGAACTGAGTCCTGAGGTCTTTGACCTCCAGCAAGAACGAGCCACTCACAGTCTACTCCCGCAGATAGCGCGCCAGACGGCTAAGTGCACACGTAGGGATTCTAGGATAGGCACGAAGACTGGGGATGACAAAACGCGGAACGAAGACCTCTCCTGGGGTCCGCGAGCAGTGGGCCGGATAGGCCAGATGACGCCCAACGTGACCGCTACACACCAGAGGTCAGTGTTGAATCGACAGATGGTACAGAGCAGACGACTGCCCCGCCACCGCCAGGCGTCGCGTCCACCCGTTTTCGCTGCCGCTCAAGGACGGTGTGAGGATCATACGAGCAGACACCAAGATATCGACGCCCCAAGACAAAGCCCCAGAGCACCAATGGCGCACCCGGCCAGACTTGGAAGATCCCCGCCGGGACCGCTCCCGAACACCGAGCCTGATATTGCTCCACACCCGGTCCGGTGGCGTGGCGTCGGCGGCCCAATTCCGCAATGCCCTCTCCACCAAAACGTCCAGCTCGTCTCTCATCCTGCACCTCGCCCCTGTTCGTCGTGGGTCACGACGACAGAAGTTCATATACCACTTCTCTGGATGTCCTCAAGTCCGCGCTCAGCTTGCGCTTCAGAGCCTTGCGTGCGTTGTGCAGTCGTGACTTGACGGTTCCCACGGGGCAGTCTAGAACGTACGCGATCTCGACCAGGCTGAAGCCCTGCAGATAGAATAGCACTACCACCACACGCTGAGCCATGCTGAGCGACCTTATCGCCTCATCCAAGACCTGCATCAGTTCGCGCCTCTCGAAAGCCCGTTCGGGTGAACTTCGTGGCAGAGACAACAGACGGTCAAACACTTCCTCGAAGGACCCCAACGGGAGGCGCTTCTTCGCCGACCAGTTGTAGCTCAAGTTCACTATGATCCGATGGAACCATGGCCTCAGAGAAGAGCAGGCGTCGACGCTGTCGATGTGATCGTATGCTCGGAGAAAGCAGTCCTGGAGAAACTCCTCTGCAGCGCCCTGGTCCCTGGCGATGGCCAATGCCGTCCTGTACAGCTCATTCTTGTACTTGTTGTACAGCGTTTCGAAGGCTGCCAGGTCGCCGCTCTGAATCCTGGGCACGAGCTCTCTATCGTCAAGCATGAGGCGCCTCTTCGACACACTCACACCAGAAACGTCCCCATAAGGTTCACTCTTCCACGAGGTGGTGCCCATACCATCTCAGGTTGGGCTTGCGCGCAGCCCCTACTTCATCAAGCCTTCCCACAGGCGTGGTTCGAGGCGCACCCAGTACCGCCTCCGGATCCCTCTGCGCCTCCACGGCTATCTGGCGCATGGCCGCAACGAAGGCATCAAGGGTCGCTATACTCTCCGTCTCGGTAGGCTCGACCATTAGCGCCTCGTCCACGTTAAGAGGAAAGTAGACGGTCGGTGGATGAAAGCCCAGATCGATGAGCCTCTTGGCGATGTCGAACGTGTGAACGCCAAGCTTCGCCTGCACTTTGCCAGAGAACACACATTCGTGAAGGCAGCTACGATCATAGGGCAGGTCGTAATAGCCCCTGAGCTGATGGAGTACATAGTTCGCGTTCAGAACCGCGTTTTCCGCCACCTCCCTGAGCCCGCTTTCCCCCAGGGACCGAAGATAAGCATAGGCCTTGACCATCACTCCGAAATTGCCGTAGAAGCCGCTGACTGGTCCTATCGACCGGGGCCGATCGTAGTCGAGGTAGTACTTCGCATCTTGGGCGTCAGCCCCTCCTGGTTCCCGACAGGCAACTACTGGCGTCGGCAAGAAAGGGCTGAGCTCGTCAGTCACAGCCGTGGCGCCGCCCCCCGGTCCCCCACCCCCGTGCGGAGTACTGAAAGTCTTATGCAGGTTCAGATGCAAGACATCTGCGCCCAGCTCCCCAGGCTTGGCGATCCCGAGCAAGGCGTTCATGTTGGCCCCATCACAGTAGATCAGCCCCCCTCTGCCGTGGACGATCTCAGCCACCTGGAGGATGTGCTCCTCAAACAGCCCCAGCGTGTTAGGATTGGTGAGCATCAAGCCTGCAACGCTCTGATTCATGAGTCTGTCCAGTTCGTTGACATCGATGTTCCCGCGCTGGTCGGACGGAACGGTCGCCACCCTGTAGCCACACATGGCAGCACTGGCTGGATTGGTGCCGTGGGCAGAATCCGGTACAAGAACGGTGGTCCTGCCCTCCTCTCCACGTTCCAGATGATAGGCCCGCATGATCAACATGCCTGTCAGTTCCCCATGAGCACCAGCCACCGGTTGAAGACTCACCGCAGGTAGACCTGTGATCTCGGCCAGGTATTCCTGCAACTCATACATGAGCTGCAGCGCCCCCTGCACAGTCGATTCGTCCTGCCAGGGGTGAATCTGGGTGAATCCGGCGTAGCGAGCTACGTCTTCGTGCATCTTGGGGTTGTACTTCATCGAACACGAGCCAAGCGGATAGAACCCGGTGTCAACGCTGAAGTTCAACTGGGAGAGACGAGTGAAGTGTTGGACCACCTCTCTCTCAGTCAGCTCCGGCAGGGGCAGCTCCTCCCGCAACAGATCTACGGGCAGCCCGCTCGCTGGTACGTCCAACTCCGGCAGGCTATAGCCCGCTCGCCCGGGCGAGCTGAGCTCGAACAGAAGTGGTTGCATCATCCCTCTTCAGCGATCTCCTTCAGTGCCTCAACCAGGGCCTCTATTTCATCTTTGGTGTTCATCTCGGTGGCGCAGAACAGGAGGCAGTTGGTCAGGTCTGGATACTCCGCCGTGAGATCATAGCCACCGATAATGCCGCGGTCCCATAGTTTTCCGTTGACTACCGAGGGAGACAGAGGAGTCCGGATAACGAACTCTTTGAAGAAACTCCCCAGAAGCCTCTCATATCCATGAACAGCAGCAATTCTCTCAGCAGCATAGTGAGCCTTGTGGTAGCTCAACTCGGCGACCTGGCGAAGGCCCTGCTTGCCCATCACGGCCATGTAGACGGCGGCCGCCAGGGCCACAAGAGCCTCGTTGGAACAGATGTTGGAGGTGGCCTTCTCCCTCCGGATGTGCTGCTCCCGCGGTTGCAGTGTGAGCACGAAGCCCCTCCGCCCATTCGCGTCCGTGGTCATGCCCACCAGCCGCCCGGGCATTTGCCGCAAATACTTCTCGCGGCAGGCAAAGAGCCCCAAACAGGGGCCTCCGTAGCTTGGGGGACTGCCCAGGCTCTGGCCCTC
>JBAVWD010000341.1:0-17738 GCA_049697655.1 Anaerolineae bacterium
AACTCGCCACGGAAACAGATCTCCACATGCCGCAGGCCTTGGGCGCCCCCAGTTTACCGACGCAGCGTTCGCCTCACCCAGATCCCCGCACGATGGGGTGTCAACGAGTTCAGATCTCCTCCATCAACGCACCGAAATCACTGATGTCGACAATCACATAGTCGGCTCCGTCTGCGGCGTCTCCGCCTCCCACGAGGACCGTGGTCATCCCGAGATCGTGTCCTGGGCTCAGGTTGCGCACCCGGTCATCGACCAACAGGCACTCCTCGGGCTGTGCGCGAAGTAGTTCGAGGGCTCTGTGGTAGGCCCTGACATCCGGCTTGGGAACGTACTCCAACTCCGCGATGCCGATAATGCACCCGAAGTGCCTCTGCACCCGCAAGGCTCTCAGCACACGCTTAGCGTGTGCTGCGGTGGCGTTGGTGAAGATTGCCTTCTCGACCTCCAGCGAGTCAAGCATTGCATCCAGTCGAGCGTCAGGCTGCAAGATCTCTTCCACCGGCAGGTCGTGCACGAATTCGAAGTAGTCTCCGAGGTCCACGTCGTGGTGAAGATACAGACCGCGACCGGTGGTGCCGTAGCGCTCGTAGTATTGCCTGCGCAGCGACGCCACCTCGTCTGGTTCGATGCCCAGCCGCACGGACATGTACTCGCTGATCCGCTCGCTGATGAGATCCATGATCCCGGTCTCCGTCGGATACATGGTCTCGTCAAGATCGAAGAGCACGTGCTTTATGGAATTCCTATTGGCCAATAGACACCTCGATTACCGTAGACCTTTGACCTCTACCCGTTGCTGGAGTGGCCGCTTCTGCAAAGAAAGGTATATCCCGGCGAGGATCAAGCCACCTCCTACTACCTTGAGTGGACTGGGGGGCTCGCTGAGCAGGAAGTAGGCCAGCACTGTGGAGCCCACTGGCTCCCCGAGGGTAACAATACCGATAGCAACCGCCGGAAGAAGGCGCAGAGCCCAGTTGAGAGAAGAGTGCCCGATGATCTGCGGACCAGCCGCCAGCAGGAAGAACATGGCCCAGGTTTGCGCCGAATACCCAGCTAGTCTGTGCCTCGCCAGCGCCGTCAGCATGAGTGCCACCAGCGCAGCTATGGAGTATACAAGAGTCACATAGGCCAGCAGTGACATCTTGGGCCTGAGTCTTCGACCCGCCATGAAGTAGCCTCCCACCATCACGGCCCCGGCGATTGCCAGAAGATCGCCCCGCAGCGCTTCGCGCCCAAGGGCGAGGTCGTTCAATCCTATCACCATCCCTCCCAGCAGAGCCAGTGCAATGCCTGTGGACATCGCCAGGGAAAGCTTGTCCCGCGTAAGGAAGTGGGAAGCGACACCTACGAAGATCGGACTCGTGGATACGAAGAAGACCGAGCTGGCCACGGTCGTGTGCTCCAAGGAGGCTATCCAGAACAAGAAGTGCAGGGTCAGCAGAACGCCGGAAACGACAGCCCACGACAAGTCGCCTCTGCTCAGCGCTCTCAGTTCTGCATGGCGTCGAAACAAACCCACCGGTGCCACAATCAGCGAAGCGATCAGCAGCCGGTAGGTGGCGATGACGAACGAGGGAGCCTCGGCCAGACGGATGAAGATGGCCCCGAAAGACACCGCCACCACGCCCATGAACAGCACGCTGTACAGGCGCAGGTCGTCCCATGCGCTCGTCACCGCTCACAGATCCTCGGAGCCGTGAACGATCCTGCCATCGAACACTGTGGCTACCACACACGTGGTGAGGATGTCCTGCGGTGGAATCTCAAAAATGTCCTGGGAGAGCACGGCCAGGTCAGCCACTTTCCCCACGGTGATGGACCCCCTGTCCCTCTCCCTACCACAGGCGTATGCCGCGCCCAGGGTATATCCGTGGACCGCCTCTGCCACCGTAAGACGTTGCTCAGGGTACCATCCTTCTGCTGGTTCACCGTTGGCCCGCTGCCGCGTTACCGCCGCATGGATACCCACGATAGGGTTCATGGACTCCACGGGTGCGTCGGATCCGAAAGCCAGCCGCGCCCCAGAGTCAAGCAGGGACCTCCAGGCATAGGACAGCCTAGCCCGTTCTCCCCAGTATCTGTCTGCCAGGTACATGTCCTGTGTGGCGTGAATGGGCTGCATGGAAGCGATGACTTGGAGTTCCTTGAAACGGGGTACGTCATCGGCGTGCAGAAGCTGCACATGCTCGATGCGATGCCGGAGTTCCCGCCCCAGCCCCGCGCGGCGTTGTTTCTCAAAGGCATCCAGAACACGCCGGTTGGCTTTGTCGCCAATGGCGTGGACCGAACATGCGATGCCGGCCGAGGACGCCTTGTGGACCGTCTCCTCCAGCTCCTCCTGGCTAATGGCCGCCACCCCCTTGTTGTCAGGCTGCCCCAGGAATGGCTCGATCATCTCAGCCGTCTGCGAACCAAGCGTGCCGTCGCAGAACAGCTTCACGTTGCCCACCTGGAGATAGCTGTCACCAAAGCCACTTCTCAGCCCTACCTTGATGGCCTCGTCGAGGCTGGCTCTGGAAATCATCATGAACACCCGCACGCCGAGTTCATCACTGCCGATCATCTCCTGGTAATCGCTGAAAGATTCGTCCTTCACGGATTGCCAGCTTCCGCAGTCATGGACGCCGGCAATCCCCAGTTCTTGCGCCTCCGCTACACCCCTTCGGAGCGCGGCCTGGCGCTCCCTAGCGCTCAAGGAAGGGATGGCGTCGCAGACCAGATGCATGGCCTCTTCCTTGAAGAGCCCGGTGGGCTGTCGCGTCTCCGGGTCTCTCTCGATCACCCCTCCGGACGGCTCCGGTGTATCTTCGTCGATGCCGGCTCTGCGCAGGGCCTCCGAATTCACCCAGATCACGTGTCCATCCTTCTTGGTCAGGACCACCGGGTGCTCCGGTGCCACTCGATCGAGTAGCTGTCTCCAGGCCACGCCGCCGGGGGGCCAAGTGCTGTCGCTCCAACCCGAGCCGCGAATCCAGGCCCCTGCCTCAGCATGTTGCACGTATTCCTGCACGCGCGAAAGAGCCCCCTCCAAGGACAGTCGCTCTTCCAGCGACAGCCTGGAGGCCTTCAAGGTGTACTCCAGGAAGTGCAAATGGCAATCCGTGAAGGCTGGCAACACCGCCCTGCCACGGAGATCTATGATGCGCCACTCCCCCGAAGTCGCCAGCCCCCTCAGTTCTTCATCGGTCCCCACGGCCTCGATCCGCGAGCCCTTTGCGGCCACCGCTTGGGCGCGAGGCCGAGAGGAGTCCATAGTATAGATGGTACCATTCAGCAGGAGCAGTCCGTTGTCCATTCAGCTATCTCCATGGGGATTGTCCCCTTCACTACGTAGGCGCACATCGGCCATCTCAATTCCTGCTCCTTTGCCGGGCGATTCAGCGCTCGCCTCTATGAGGGGAGCAGGCCTCTGCTCATCAGCTCAACAAGCAACTCCCTCGCCGCGTCGGCAGGCTCGCCGGAGATGGTTCTTCCCCGTTCTCGCTCCGGACTGGCGGCGGTGGCTTTCACCTCCGTGCGCACGGCCTCGGTCACATCATCAGGCGTGAGGTCCAGGTCCTCGGCTCCCCAGACTACCACCGACTGCTCGTCATAGGCAGCAATGGAACCGGGGAGACTGGGGTAGCGCGGACGATTCGCTCCCTCATCTACAGATATCACAGCAGGGAGATCAGCCTCCATCACGGCGTAGCCGGACGACAGGCTGCGCCTGGCAGTCAGCCTGTTATCATCCACCGAGAGCTGAGTCGCCCCAAGGATCTGCGGTAGACCCAGATACTGCGCCAACCGCGGCCCGAACTCGCCAGTTCCGTCCCCCGCAGCCTTGTAGCCGGTCAGGATCACATCGTAGTCGCCTATCCTCTTGATCGCCTCACCCACGACCATCGCTGCGGCAGACGCATCCGCACCGGAGAAAGCCTCATCTGCGAGCAGCACTGCTTCGTCCACCCCGGTGGCCAGGGCCTCCCTCAGGATGTCTTCGGCTTCGCCGGGTCCTATGCTGATGGCCACCACGTGGGCACCCTGCTTATCCTTGAGCTTCAAGGCTTCCTCCAGGGCGTAGCGGTCTCCCGGGTTCATCATCAACTCCGCCTCCCTGGTGTCCAGAATGCCCAGCGAGCGGCTCACGCGCACCGTCTCGCGATCGTAGACCTGCTTGATGAGTACGATCACCT
Organism: Anaerolineae bacterium; assembly: GCA_049697655.1. GTDB lineage: Bacteria > Chloroflexota > Anaerolineae > UBA7937 > B3-Chlor > JAUVXJ01. The sequence goes on from JBAVWD010000341.1 coordinate 4,176, forward strand.
TCATCCCTGCGACTCCTCCTACGGCTCTATGCGCACTCCCAGTTTGCGGAAGGCCTCCATCGCTATCACCACGCGCTGTATCTCGTTGGCGCCTTCGAAGATCTCGGTGATCCGAGCATCACGATACATCCGCTCCACAGGGTAGTCCCTCATGTAGCCCAGAGCACCATGGATCTGAACGCCCTTGTCCACTGCGCGCGCCAGCACTTCAGATCCGAAGAGCTTGCAGATACCCCCCAGCTGTCTGTAGGGACGCCCGGAATCGGCAAGCCATGCCACACGATACACCAGCGACCGCAAAGCCTCGATCTCAGTGATGATGTCGGCGATCATAAACTGGATGGCTTGCTTCTGTGCAATGGGGACCCCGAACTGTTCCCGATACTTGGCGTACTCCAGGCACGTCCTGAGGACACCCTGTGCTCCCCCCAGGCAACCGGCACCCAACCCGTGGCGCCCGTGATCCAGGGTCCGCATGGCAGTGAGAAAGCCCATACCCACTTGACCTATCACGTTCTCGGCAGGGACGCGGCAGCCGTCGAAAACCAGTTCCGCGGTGGACGAACCGACTATGCCCATCTTCTCGTCGATGGTGCCCAGGGAGAAGCCCGGGAACCCCTTCTCCACAACAAAGGCGGTGTGGCCGCCTCGGTAGCCCATGGCCTTGTCGGTCACGGAGAAGACGCTGAAGATCTCAGCGTCGACTCCATTGGTAATCCAGATCTTGGAGCCGTCCAGTATGTAGCTGTCGCCCTCTCGGACGGCGGAGAGAGAGATCGAGGCCGCGTCCGATCCGGCGTTTGGCTCAGTCAAGGCGAAGGCAGCGATCTTCTCCCCCTTGCAGAGGGGAGGAAGATACTTCTCCTTCAAGCGCTCGCTTCCGTCCATGTATATCGCAGTGGCGCCGATGCTGGTGTGGGCTCCCACGAGGACAGCCACTGACGGGTTGCCCTGCATCAACTCCTCCATGAGGATGCAGTAGCCAGTCTCTCCCGCGCCAGCACCTCCGTATTTGGTGGGAAAGGGAACGCCGAAGAAACCCAACTCGGCCATCTGCCGGCGCAGGTCGCTGGGAACCGCATGCGTGTCTTCTATCTCCGCAGTCCTGGGCGCGATCTCCTGTTCAGCGAACTGGCGCACTGCATGGCGAAGAAGGTCGTGCTTCTTCTCAAAGGTGAAATCCATACTTCTCCTCCCCCACCATCGCTCTTGACGACCCTCGAGGACGCTCAGGTGACGGCAAACGTCGCCATCCGCTCGAGCTGCCCATCTAGATAGACTTCGACCCGGTACCCTCCACGCGGCCAGGGATTCGGGCTGGTCACCTCAAAGCCCACGCAGCCATGCCCACCCGCCTGGATCTGGTAGTTGATCTCTTCGATTAATTGCTCCCCGTAGTACCACCGGCTGGTAAGTGTGGACCCGGTTCGCAGGTTAGATACCTTTACCGAGCAGTTGAAGGGTCCATTCGGGGAGAAGGTGCTGATCTGGTCAATGGGGCAGTAGTCAGCGTCCATCGCAGTCGTGAGCACGATGTCGTCAACCGAAGAGCCGCTGGCTATGACGCTGCAAGCGCAGACCACAACTGCCAGGGCCGCAAGCGCAACGAGCCGCCCCCCCATCCACGAAGTCACCTCGTCTATCCCCTTCCCACCCGCGTCAGGGCAGGACAAGAATACCATGATTCCCTTGGGGTGTCAAGGCCATGCATCTCCGAGACGGCAACCATACACCAAGGCGACGCCGCTGGTGTCAACTGTGGGGTCTATACCTTGGTGCCAGACCACAGTCGAGCCCTTCCTGCGAAGCTGGTACTTGCGTCGGGTGCCATCTCGGCACCTCTGCACACCATATAGGGCAGCAGTTGCCGGGCCTTCTTGCCGCATGGTATAATGCCTGCGTATCAACAAGACTCTCAGTGGTGATGTCCTGGCGTCCGCACGGGGCGCCCTCGCCCACTCACACTGTGGGCGCCAGGGGGCATCTCTCCAACCGTTTGATGGGCGAAACCGGCTGGCGGAAGTACCTCACCGACTACAACGAAGGCCTCGGGCTGGTCTACGAGCGTCTGGTTCTCAACGACTACCTTGACCGCCTGCTGGGCAGATACGAGATCCGCACGGTTCTCGAGGCACCGGTATTTGGCATGGCCGGTGTGTCGGGTATCAACAGCGTACACTTGGCCCAGCAGGGCTGCGACGTCACCTTGGTCGATGTCAGCCAGGAACGCCTGGAGGGCATCCAGCGCATCTGGGGGGAGCTCGATCTGCCCTGCCGCTTCCTTCTCCAGGAGGACCTCACGCAGCTGCCCTTCGACGATGACTCGTTCGACCTGGCGTGGGAGTGGGCCGGGCTGTGGTACCTGCCCCATGCCGCAGGGCTGTTGGCCGAACTGGCGCGAGTGTCCAGGCATCTGGTTTTCGTGGCTATGCCCAACCGCTTGCAGATCGGATACTGGATGCGGAAGCTGCTCGTCGACAGAGACTTCTTTCACAGGGTGGACGAGCGCTGGGTGAACATGAAGTTGGTCAAGCGCACTCTTCACCAGGAAGGGCTGGCCCTGGAGGAGGAAGGTGTGCTTGACGTCCCTCCCTGGCCTGACACGGTCATGCCGGCGGCCGAGCTGTTGCGCCGCCTCGGCATTCGTTCCGAGAGGCTGGAGCTGCGCTTCGGCGGGGATAGCTGGCAGTGGAGTACCATGGATTACTACCTGGGCAGAAGACCGGAGTTCAGGGAACTGGTAGACAAATACTCGTTCCTGGAGAGGCTGCGTCTGCCCTGGTGGGTGAAGGCCGTGTGGGCGCACCATCGGTACGTGCTCTCGAGCAAGAGGTAGAACACCGATGAAGATCCTGGTCACGGGCGGCGCCGGCTTCATTGGTAGCCACACCATCAATGCCCTCCTCGCTCGTGGAGACGAAGTAGTCTGCGTGGACAACTTCAATGACTACTACAGCCCGCAGCGGAAGCGCAGGAATCTGGAGACTGCCGTAACCTCACCCTTGTTCCGACTCTACGAAACCGACGTACGCGACCACGAAGCCCTGGCGCAGCTGTTTGCGAAGGAAGAACCGCAGAAGGTGATTCACCTGGCAGCGATGGCCGGTGTGCGCAACTCTGTACAATTCCCTCTCCTGTACGAGGAGGTCAATGTGCGAGGGACGCTCAACCTCCTGGAGCTGGCCTCTCGACACCGCATCAGCAACTTCATCCTTGCTTCCACTTCCTCCGTGTACGGCGCCAGCAAGGAGATACCCTTTCGAGAGGACAATCCGGCCATGGAGCCCCTGGCCCCCTATCCAGCCACCAAGAGGGCATGTGAGTTGTTGGCTCACGTTTTCCACAACCTTCATGGTCTGCGCTGCACAGCCCTGCGGTTCTTCACCGTCTACGGCCCACGGGGCAGGCCCGACATGACGCCCTATCTCTTCACCAGGGCCATATCCGAGGGTCAGGAGATCAGCCTCTACGACGACGGACGCCCTCAGCGTGATTTCACCTACATCGCGGATATCGTTGACGGAGTCCTGGCCGCTACCGATGCGGACTTCGATCTTGAGATCATCAACCTGGGCAACTCCAAGCCAGTGATGATGAGGGATTTTGTCAACGTCATCGAACGCCTGGTGGGCCGGGAGGCGAAGATCATCTCTCCCCCTCTTCCAGCGAGCGAGCCTCCGCTGACGTGTGCCGACATCTCCAAGGCGCGGCGCCTGCTCGGCTATGCCCCCAGTACCCGCGTAGAGGAAGGCATGCAGGAGTTCATTCAATGGTATCGGCGGGAGGTGGGCTGAGTTGCTGGGCCTTCTTCCCCGACTGCCGGCATACGTAGCCTTTCGGAGACTGGGCAGGCCGAAGCCCTTCCCCTTCAACCTGGTGGTCAGCGTCACCTACAGGTGTAACTCGCGCTGCAAGACCTGCAACGTCTGGAAACGCACCGCGAACGAGCTGACCACGGACGAATGGGAGCAGGTCTTCTCCAAGATCGGCACGAGACCGTACTACCTGACGTTCAGCGGTGGTGAGCCTTTTCTCCGCGACGACATCGCGGACATCGTTGCCGCTGCCGTGCGTTTGTGCAAGCCGGCTATCATCACCATCCCCACCAACGCCCTATTGACCGGCGTCGTCCCCCATAGGGTAGGGGAGATCGCCACAGCGGCCGACGGGGTCCAGGTGGGGATTAACGTCTCTCTCGACGGCGTGGGCGAGGAACACGACGCCATCAGAGGCGTCAAAGGCAACTACGAGAAGGCTCTCGAGACGTATCGCCAGCTCAGGGCTCTGGAGTTTCCCAACCTCACGCTTGGCATCCACACCGTCGTTTCCCGGTTCAACGTGGAACGGATACCTCGGATCTACGAAGAACTCTCGAAGCTCGGACCGGATTCCTACATCAGCGAGGTGGCGGAGGAACGGGTGGAACTGGGGACCACAGGCACGGACATCACCCCTTCAGCGGAGGAGTACGCTCCAGTGGCCGATTTCCTCACTGCCCAAGCTAGGAATGGGCACTTTGTCGGCCTGGCTCGGATCACGCAGGGGTTCAGGGCATACTACTACCAACTGGCCAAGAGGATCCTTGCGGAGCGAAGGCAGGTCATCCCCTGTTACGCTGGCTTCTCCTCGGCGCACATCGCCCCTGACGGTGACGTCTGGGCCTGCTGCACGCGAGCTGAGCCTCTGGGCAATCTCCGCGAGACGAAGTACGATCTCGCACCTATCTGGGTGGGCGAGGCCGCTGAGGCAATGAGGCGTAGTATCGCCGCTGGCGAATGTTACTGCCCCATGGCCAACGTCTCCTACTCCAACATGCTGCTCCACGCTCCAACGCTGCTCCGCGTGGCGCGTCAAGTGCTACTCCCGTAAGAACTCGAGGGCGAGGGACAGAGGTGCCGATACTGCAAGCAGCACGCAGGGTCTATCACGAACACAGCGACTTCGTTTTGTTTGCTGTCCTCTTTGTGGCCTTCCGCTTCATGACCCTGCTTCTGTACAGGCCTGGCGGATTCATCGCCGACTACTCCGACTACAACACCAGCTACCTTCCCTTCGCCCAATGGTCCGACGGAGGCCTCTATCCCTTCGTCCACTACTGGCTGGAATGGCCTCCGCTCTTCGCCTGGTGGGTGGTGGGAATCTATCGCCTCAGCTCGCTGATCCCACAGTGGACCGACCCTCGGTTGTGGTACAACACCTTTCTCGGCCTGTCCTTCCTGCCCTTCGAGATCGGCAACTTCGTTCTGGTCTACCTCATGGGCATGGAGTTGTACGACAGGACCAAGGCGTTGAAGTGCGCTCTCATCTACGCCTGTCTATTCGCGCCCGTCTACGTCTGGAGTGGGTGGAACGACTCGGTCTCCCTCTTCTTCTTGCTTCTGGGACTCTATCTGTTGCTGAGAGGCAGGCCTTTTCTAGCCGGCATCACGGGAGGCCTGGGGTTCTGGGTGAAGGTTATCCCTATTCTGTTGGGGCCAGTAGGTCTGAGGGTTCTGGCAGGTGCACGCCGCAAGGTGCTCTTCCTGATCGGCCTGTGCGTTAGCGCGTTCGTGATCGCCCTGCCGTTTCTGTGGCTCAACGCACGCTTCTTGTGGGCCTTCTTCGCCAACCTGATGGGACGCTCCACCTGGCAGACGGTGTGGGCCTTGCTGGATGGGTACTACTCCTACGGGGTGGTGACCGCGGATCGTTTGACGATACCTAGTGACTTCACTAGCCACCCCTCAGCACTGCCGTGGCCCGTTATCACTGCCGTTTTCGCCCTTGTCCTGCTGTGGCTATACAGTCGCCGCGTCCCTTACGCTCAGAAGCTCAGTACAGTGGCCCTATCTGGTCTCACCATCAACCTGTTCACGTTGTACAGCAAGGGATACAGCCCCCAGTTCATCGTCCAACTCATCCCCTTCGCGGTGCTCTTGCTGCCAAGCCTCAAGGGAATCTCGTACCTCATCCTGCTGGATGTGATGAACTTTCTGGAGGCCACGGTCTACTTCATCATCCTGCCAGATGAACGGTGGTTGCTGGTGACAACGGTGCTCCTCCGGACTCTACTCATCATCGCCTTAAGCTTGGAATACGGACTTATCCTCTTCGACGTCAGATCAGCGCGCGTGACCACCCTGCACCGTCGGGCCTCGACTGCTCTGTTGGTGTGTATTGGGGTATCGCTTTGCGGGCTCATCTATCCCTTGGGACAAGCCTACATCTCCAGCCGTCGCCAGGCAGAGGTACATAGCCCGGTCAGTGCCCTTGTTGAGATGCAATCATTTCCTGGTGGCCTTGCCGCCAGCGGTTGCCCATTCCAGGATGTCGGAATCACCTCCGCCACAAGCGAGTCCCACTGCGGGTCCTGGCCGCGGGCTTCGCAACCTGTGTCCGCTGTTGCCCATACCTCCACAGGTGAGCACGCCCATGGGCCAGAGCGCCACCCGTTCGCCCGCGGAGAACTCTATCGGTACAATGCAAACCAACAGCAGTGACAAGCCCCTGTCCCTAGCGCTCTTTCTATTCCTTCTCTCCGTTTATCTTCTGACTTTCAGCGGCTCTCTCCACTCCAGTGACGGACAGGCTATGTTCTCCGTGTCCGAGAGTCTGGTGAGAAGGGGCGCCTATGACATCAACCAGATTCGGTGGATGGGGCTCCAGCAAGGGACCTTCGGACCTGATGGTGACCTCTACTGTCGAAAAGGCCTGGGGACGTCCCTGGTAGCGTTGCCGCTGGCCTGGCTGGGTCTGCTGGTGCCTACCTGGGGAATGATCCAGGCCGCGATGCTGCTCAACGTCGTCGTCACCGCCCTCACGGGCACACTAGTCTTCGTCTACGTACGACGCCTGGGCTACAGCTCGGCCACCGCCTGTGCGAGCGCACTGGTCTTTGGCCTGGGCACGATAGCCTGGCCCTACGCCAAGTACTTCTTCAGCGAGCCTCTGACGGGAATCTGTCTTCTTGCCGCGGCCTACTTCACCTTGCAGCCGGGCCTGCCCCAAGGCGAGAGATCGTCCTGGCTACGGTTCATGCTGGCAGGATTCTCTCTGGGGCTGGCCATAGCCACCCGGTTCGCCAACGCTGCGCTGGTTCCCATCTACGCCACTCTCCTGGCCGTCCATCTCCTGAGGGCGGCCGGGATCACTAGGTGGTCGGCGATCCGATCCACGCCTTCCCTGCTCATCACGGCGACTTGGCGGGGGTTGTTGGCCTTCGCCGTGCCTTTGGCTATCTGGGCGGCCGTCCTTGCTGAATACAACTACGTGCGCTTCGGCAACCCTCTGACTACGGGCTATCTGGCTGAGGAGTCCTTCTCCGGCCCCTGGATCACTGGTATCCTGGGCCTGCTCGTCAGCCCGGGAAAAGGCCTTTTAGTCTTTTGTCCCGTCCTTGTGGCAGTGTTGCCATCGCTGCCAGCTTTCGTCCGCCGGAACCCCCTGCATGCGACACTGACCGTCCTGGTGGCAGTGGGGTACGTACTGCTGTACGGGAAGTGGTTCATGTGGCATGGTGGCTTCGCCTGGGGCCCCCGCTTCCTGGTCCCCATCATACCGCTACTGTGTGTTGCACTGGCCCCATTGGTGGAGCGCCTGGAAGGTGGCACAAGAGCGGCGTTCTGGGCACTGTTCGCAGTGAGTGCAGCCATCCAGGTGGTAGGGCTCAGCGTCCATTTCATCCACTACCAGGAAGGGCTCCTCGAGACGGGTCTCCCGCTGTTCGACCCCCTCACCTTCTTCCATCCTCGCTACTCGCAGATCCTGGGCACGCTGCCTTTTCTCCGGCCAGAGGACCTCGATTTCGCCTGGGCGCACACCGTGCCCAGCCTTGCCATCGACTGGGTAGCTCTGGCCACGAGCCTGCTCCTCGTGGGGCTCTGCACCTGGGTGTTCGCGCTCGAGGTGCGCCCGTCTGCGGCTCCCCGCCGACACAAGATCTACGTCTTCGTGCTTCTTTCTTTGCTTGTCGCTGGGGGGACGGCGCTCTGCCTCGCGCGCTACAAGAACGATGGTCATGCCGACTACGTTCAGATGCTGGGATACCTCCAGGCCGCTTCTCGACCTTCCGACGCCATCATCCAGAACTTGCCGCCCGAGACCGCCATCATGCAGAATCACTACAAGGGGCGCCTGCCTTATTACGGGCTGTTCGAGGGAGATCAACCGTTGCCCGAGGACACCCTGGCCCTGTTGGACACCTTAGCAGACCGGCATCCTCGGATCTGGCTCATCCCCGGCGACCTGCCGCCCCAGACCAGTTCCCCCGATCGGTGGTTTGCCCAACAGGGCTGGTCAGCCGAGCACCGCAGCTTTGGCTCCGAGCGTCTAACCCTCTACGTTCGACCTTAGCTGCTTGCCCTGTCACCGGCGATCGCGTGCTTTGACGTCATCCCTACGATTGTCCGTTGCCAGGAGCCCTGGGCTGTGATAAGATTAGCCGCAACCAAGCTGCTGCCCGGAGGCCACTCTTGGCCAAGTTCATCCGTAAGAGAGCCGTCACCCAACTCCTCGTCGTTGCCCTTTACGCCGTGCTGACGCTCATCCTCACCTATCCCTTGCTCGCTCACTTCAACACCCACGTCATGGGGACCGACATCTGGGCCTTCGATGAGTACACTTTCATCTGGAACACGTGGTGGTTCCGCTACTCTCTGCTCAAACTACAATCCAACCCCCTGTTCTCGAGCTATATCTTCTACCCCCTGGGCATCAGCCTGGTTCTGTACACCTACAACCTCTTCAACGCCCTCTTCTCCCTCCCGTTGCAGCCCTTCCTCTCTCTGCCGGCCGCCGCCAACCTGATGAACGTCTTCGCCCTAACCTTCTCAGGATATGGGACCTACCTGTTGCTGAGGTACTTGCTGCGAGTCGACAGAGACCCGCAGACTGTCAGCACTCTGCCTCGCGAATGTGCAGCCTTCATAGGGGGATTGGTCTACGCCTTCTCGTCCTACCACTTCGTTTACGCGGCCCTGGGCCACAACGAACTGGTGACCACGCAATGGCTGCCCCTGTACGTTCTCTTTCTAACCAAGAGCCTCCATGAGAGACGATGGCTCAACGCAGTCCTGGCGGGGGTGTTTGCCGCGCTGGCTATGCTGTGTGACATGCTCTTCGGTGTCTTCCTGGCCTTTTTGACCCTGGTCGTGCTCGGCTTCGCGGGTCGGCGCCGGGTGGCCAGCCTGGGCTTCGCCAAGCGCCTGGGCGTCCTTCTACTGACCTTCCTAGTCCTGTACGGCGCGGTTGCTTATCCCATCGTCAGAGAGTTCTTGCGAGGCGAATACGCCATGGAGGGCTGGGGGCACTCTGACAAGCTACTGGTGGATCTCTTCGGGTTCACCACTCCCACCGCCCTGCATCCCATCTTCGGAGGAGGCTGGACGCAGGAGCTGATCGAAGTTCGTGAAGGGACCGCTCGCTTCGTGGACGTGAACACGGTCTTCGTGGGCTGGGTCGTGCTGGTTCTCGCCCTTTTTGCCAGCGTGAGGTACAGGGGCCGACTCAAAGCATGGACTTTGGGCGCCCTCGCCTCCGCTGTGCTGGCCATGGGGCCACTGCTGTACATCAACGGGCGGTCCACGTTCGACCTCGATGGGCTCCTGGTGAACGTGCCTTTGCCATTCATCGTGCTGCACTACATCCCCTTCGTCAACGCCAATCGCGTGCCCCACCGTTTCAGCGCGGTACTCATGTTGTGTCTGGCCGTGTTGGTGGGCTTCGCTGCAAACGCGATCGTGCAGCGCCTGAAGAGCAAAACCGTGGTTCTGGGCGTCTCGGCTGCCCTTTCGACGCTTTTCCTTTTCGAACACCTCTCTGTACCCATGCCCCTTACGGACGCCAGGGTGCCCGCGTGGTACTACACTCTGGCTCAGGAGCCTGGCGACTTCTCCATTCTGGAGTTCCCCCTGGGCTGGCGAAACAGCTTCGGGGTCTTCGGGGCGGAGCGGACTCAGGCCCAGTACTACCAGACCACCCACCAGAAACGCCTTCCCTCGGGGAACATCTCCCGTAACCCACCCTTGAAGTTCGATTACTTCCGACGTATTCCCATCTTCGACTCCATCGCCAGGATCGAGCTGTACGAGGAGCTGGATCCCGCCCGGGTGGAGCAGGATCGCCTCTCTGTGAACGACCTGATCTACTTCTTCGACATCCGCTATCTGGTCTTCCAGCCCATCGTGCCCAACCGCCCACCCTACTGCGACACGCGGCCTCAGGTGGAGGAATACGCCCAGCAGGTCTTCCCGGTGCAAAGGGTCTACCAGGACGAAAGCGGGTTCACTGTGTATAAGGTCCAGCAGCCCGAACCCCGCACTGAACTCAAGATCGACTTCGGCACTGAAGGGGCCAGGCTCTACGAGGGCGAGGGATGGAGCCGAGACGAGGTCATAGGCGATGCCACGGCCAACTGGTCTGATAGCAGGGTGGCCCGCGTCTTCGTTCCCTTGCGACAGTTGGCCGACCACGAACTGAGCTTCAGGGCCCTGGCCTTCTCTTATGACAGTGCACCCCAGCAAACGATGACGGTGGTGGTCAACGGTCACGAGCTACCCGAGGTTTTCTCCATTGGTCCCTACTGGGAAGGGCACACCCTCACGCTCCCGGCAGAGTACCTGAAGGCCGGTCTCAACGAGGTATTACTGGAATTCACCTACACGGCCTCCCCTCGGGACGTGCTCCCCGGTCAGTTCGGCATCGGGAACACGGGAGTGACGTCGCCCGTGGAGATCACCGTCAACAGCGCAGGGCTGAACGCCGGCGACTTCGCCTACATCACGGTCAACGGAGACGATGCCTCCACCCACCGCCGGGGGTACAACCTGGCGGTCATCCACCCCGGAACGGGAGCGGTGGTCAACCGGGCCGGCTTCGACACCTGGGCCAACGAGTACGAAGCGCAAGATCTGGCGGACTTCGTAGCCTCCATACCGCAGGGGTACATCGTTGCCGCAGCGGTGAAGGATGATGGCGCCGCCCATCTCACCGAGGCCGCGGTCGAAGCTCTCCGTTCGCTGGGCGCTGAGATCGACCTCCGCGGTACGGAGCACCTATCCCACGCGCTCATCGGCGTCAAGGGCGCCACACCCGGTACCGCGCTCGAGGCCTCCGGCGAGGGCAACTCCTACCTGCAGGTTGGCAGGAATCCGGACGACCGTACTCTCTCCGTGGCCTTTGATTACGTAAACTGCAAACTGCCATGACGCGCCTCCGGCACCGGCCCGACCCTTTGAATGTGCTGTGGGCTGCGGCACTGGGCTCGGCCAGCTTCACTCTTTATGTAAACACCCTGGCTCCGACGCTCCTGATGGCCGATCCGGCCGAGTTCCAACTGGCCTGCTACACGTTGGGCATCGCCCACCCCACTGGATACCCCCTCTATCTCATCCTGGGCTGGCTGTGGTCGCACCTCCTGCCCATCGGAGATGCCGCCTACCGCGTCAACCTGCTCTCTGCCGTGTTCGCCGCCTGCGCCATTGGGCTCTTCTACCTGTTGGTGCTCCGTGTGTTGCGGGTCGCGTGCCACGGCTCCTCGCAGCCGCTGCTGCGCGGCGTAGCGGCCCTCGCTACATTGACCGTGACCGTGTCTCGCACCTTCTGGTCTCAGGCCCTACAAGCCGAGGTCTACGCCCTCAACAGCCTGTTCGTGGTGGCCCTGCTACTACTGCTGCTGCGCTGGTCTGAATCCAGGTCTACCCGGGCGCTACGGCTCACCGCTCTGGTCTATGGGCTGAGCCTCACCCACCACAGCACGATGTTGCTCTTCCTCCCCGCTTGCGTTCTCTTCGTATGGCTCACCGACCGCCTGATCTTCTGCAATGTGAGATCGCTGTTGCCCCTGCTCGTGCTGGTGCTTGTTCCCCTGGTCCTGTACCTGTACATACCGTGGCGGGCGCCCACGACCCCCTACCTCTACGTTGAACTCGCCCCAGGTCGTACCCTGGAGTTGTATGATAACTCGCCACGCGGATTCTTGGGATTCCTCACGGGGGAGATGTTCTTTGGAGAGCTGGGCGTGCGGGCTCCTCTGCTGGAGCGGCTCTCTATGGGCGTCGATCTGCTGCTCAGGCAGTTCGGCATGGCCGGGGTGGCTCTGGGCCTTCTGGGCGTGCTGAAGCTGGCCCTGGGGGGCAAGGGTTCCCGCGCGCACCGCCTCCTGGCCCTGCTGGCGCTTTCCTACGCTGCTCTCGTGGGTTTCACCCTGGTATATAACGTTGGTGATATCCACGTCTTCTACACCCCGTCCTACGTTATCTTCGCCGTCTGGATGTGCGTGGGCATGGGTTGGCTGGTCGAGGTCCTCCAGGGCGTGCGCCGGGGCTCGTTCTCCGGTGCTCGAGCGCCCGCCTGGGTTCTCGTCGCGCTGTTCGCCCTGGTCCCCCTGCTCCTGCTGTGGAGCAACTATCGCATCGTGGACAGGAGCAGGGACTACGAGGCCAGGGCCTGGGCAGAGGGGATACTCTCACAGTCGATTCCTGACGGTGCAATCTTGATCTCAAACGACCGGAACGAGATCACGCCGCTGCTCTATCTCCAGTACGTGGAAGGGGTGCGTCCAGATCTCTTGACCATGTTTCCCCTGATGTTGGCTGGCGAGGAGTACTCCAACGTGGTGAGGGTCATCGATGGTGCACTGGACGCTGGTCGGCCCCTGTACCTAGTGAAACCCATGCCGGGCCTGGAGATCAAGTACCAGGTGGAACCCCTCGGCTCCCTGGTGGAGGTCAAGGGCCCCCCCATGGCCGGGCCGCCGGAGCAGGCCATCGGCACGACGCTCAACGCCAGTCTCACCCTCGTCGGCTATAAGCTGGATCCGAGCGAGCCCGCACCGGGCGAGGAACTGCAAGTCAGCCTCTACTGGCGTGTCGAACAGGACCTCTCGAGGGACTACCACATGTACGTACATCTGCTGAACGACGAGGGGCAAGCTATTGCCCAGAGCGACCACCGCCCTGGGCAGGAGTATTATCCCTCAAGCTTGTGGAAGCCCGGCGACACCTTGCTGGACGTGCACGTCCTCTCTATCTCGGGCGAGACAGAGGCTGATGTGGTCACGCTCGTGGCCGGAGCGTACGAATACCCGTCACTGGCGCCCCTGGGAAGCGCCATCACCCTGGGCCAGCTGCGAATCGCCAACTAGCCCGCATCACATCGGGTGGGTTCCAAGCGCAGACACGCCCCATGGCGGGCCTCTCTTGAGAACCCCCGGCACGCAGAAGAAGCACGCCCTCGGGTATTCATCGCCGCCTATGTCGAGCCAGGTTCCTGTGCGCACGTCTCCATCGTAGTCAAGGCGCAACCCATCGACGCCTGTCCCCGCGTTTCTGCACGGCGAATCGGTGGCAAGTCAGTAGTCCACACTGACGTCGCCGCTGCCAGCCGGCAGACTGAGCGTTGCCCGGGCCACCCGATGGCGAAGATCAGGAAATCGTAGGCATATCGTAGGGATTGCGTAGGCTTCGCGACAGAAATCGTAGGTATGTCGCAGGGCAGGCGTCCAGCAAGCCACAAGGGAATGCGCTATCATGTAGACAGTCAGCAGTGTAGGTCTTTTTCCTCCTTTCGTTCTCCCTCCTCCTAGAC